>CAYGLM010000006.1:3951-27763 GCA_964350915.1 uncultured Gammaproteobacteria bacterium
GCTGAGACATTAGCTATCGCTTTAACTAATGAGGCCGTTCGCGCTCGTTTAATTGCTGACGGCTTGAAACGGGCAAGCGATTTTTCTTGGGATAAGACGGCGGAAGAGTATCTATCCCTATTTAAAAAAATTCATGAAGAAAGAAAATAACAGAACTAGCAAAAGTTCCGGCAAGAAGACTATTTCTCAAGCTAAGACAAAAAAACGTGTTCTAGTGGCGATGTCTGGCGGAGTTGATTCTTCTGTGGCTGCGCAAATACTTAAAAATCAAGGCTACGAAGTAGCTGGTATTTTTTTAAATTTTTGGAAAGATGAGTCGGCTGGCGCAGTCGCAGAAAATCGTTGCTGTTCTTTAGAAGCTCTTATGGACGCGCGCAAAGTAGCGGCGAAAGTTGGCATTCCTTTTTATACCCTTGATTTTTCCGCTCCTTTTAAAAAAGCAGTAGTGGATAATTTTTTGAGCGAATACGAAGCAGGGCGCACGCCTAATCCTTGCGTTGTTTGTAATAAGAAAATTAAGATTGGGCGTTTAATAAAATATGCACGTCGACTCGGTTTTGATTATGTTGCCACTGGTCATTATTTGCAAATTAAAAAAGTTGGTCGTAAGTATCAATTATTTAAAGCCAAAGATAAACTGAAAGATCAGTCATATTTCCTTTATACTTTTACTCCAGAAGAATTGAGTAGTTTGTTGTTTCCGCTTGGTGGATATATTAAACCGCAAGTGCGCAAGTTGGCTGCTAAGTTTGGTTTAGAGGTTGAATCCAAGGCGGAAAGTCAGGATATTTGTTTCTTGTCTGGCGCTCATAATGATTTTTTGAAAAAATATTTACAGCTTAGCCCTGGTCCAATAAAGTTGCTAGCAGATGGCGCTAGGGGAAAAGAAATTGGACGCCATCAGGGCTTACCACTATATACTATCGGTCAAAGACGCGGAATTGAAATCGGTGGTACTGGACCTTATTACGTTGCTAAGTTTGATTATCGTCGCAATATTCTCTACGTTGTTAAAACTTGGAATGAAGAGGTTTTGTATCGCGACAGCTTAGAGGCGAAGAAAGTTAATTGGTTAAGTGGTGCAGCGCCTAAGCGTGCTATAAAGTGTCAGGCCGTCATTCGCTACGGACATAAAGCTGTTAATTGCATAGTTGAGCCGCAATCTAAGTCATCATATTTAGTAAAATTTTCTCAGCCGCAACGCGCGGTTACTGCCGGACAAAGCGTTGTTTTCTATGATAAACAGCGAGTGCTGGGCGGCGGCCTGATAAAATGATATAATTCTTCCCATAATTAAATTTAAGAAAAAATAGTTATGGCTCAAGAATTACCCGCAGTCTTTAAGCGCATTCAAGACAAGAAGAAAGAACAACGCGATCTTAAGGCGATGTACCGCGATGCGCTTTCGGTAAATGGTGAATACCAGAAAGTCCTGGAAGACTTAGAAGATTTAAAAATTAAGAAAAAGCAAATTGAAGCTTGTGTTAAGGCAGATTTTAAAGAAGAGTTTGATAAGCTTGAGGGATTAAAATTAAACATTGCCTCAGACAATCAGTTACTGAGTGACATCGCTCTTAATCAGTTTATTAGCGGCGAGCTCACTAAGTTAGTGGATGAAAATCAGGTTGAATACGAACCAATTTTTACAGTCAGATTTAAGAAGTCCTAAGGCTCGATAAAAACACGGGGCTAAAAACACGGGGCTAAAAACACGGGGCTAAAAACACGGGGCTAAAAACACGGTGCTAAAAAAACAGGAATAAAAAAACAGGAATAAAAAAACAGGGCTCAATTTAGGTTGAGTCCTGTTTTTTGGTAGAGTGCCGCGGGAGGGAATCGAACCCTCACGAAGTCGCCCCCACACGAGTTTGAGTCGTGCGCGTCTACCAATTCCGCCACCGCGGCATAAACTAAAGAAAAGTCTAATGAAGCCAAAGAATAGATGGCTACAATTTAGGCTTTTTAGTAATTCATTTACGAATTTTAGTATAATAAATAAAATAGCAATTGTCAAAAGACAACCTTTAAGATATAATAAAAATGTATCAATATCTTTGCGAATTATGGCAAAAGTAATTGCGGTGGTCAATCAGAAAGGCGGGGTGGGGAAAACCACGACTGCTGTCAATTTAAGCGCTTATCTGGCCAGTTTTGACCAGAAAGTTTTGCTAGTTGACGTCGATCCTCAGGCTAATGCCACTTCCGGACTTGGCTTAGATCATCGTAATTTGGAAGCGGGAATTTATGAGGCACTTTTGGGCTTAAAACCATTTCCGCAGATTATCAAGCGAACCATGCAGGCCAATTTTAAGATTGCTCCGGCCACCCTATCTCTAGCTGGTGCCGGCATTGATTTAGTTAGCATGGATAATCGTGAATTTCGTTTAGCACGTATTTTGGATGAAGTAAGAAGTGAACATGATTATATTATTATTGACGGTCCTCCTTCCTTGGGGCTTTTAACAGTTAATAGTTTAGTGGCGGCCGATGAAGTTCTTATTCCTATTCAAAGCGAATATTTTGCTCTTGAAGGTTTGAGTCAATTATTAGAAACTATTAGTTTAGTGCAAAATAATCTGAAGCCGGAACTAGGAATCATGGGCGCGGTGATCACAATGTTCGACCGTCGCAACAAATTATCAGAAGCGGTAATGGAGGAGCTATATAAATATTTTCCCAATCGAATTTTTCGCTCAGTGATTCCGCGTAGTGTTCGTTTAGCAGAGGCCCCTAGTTATGGTCGCTCTATTTTGCAATATGACCCAAAATCTAAGGGCGGCCGCGCTTACGAAAACCTAGCTAAAGAAATTTTAGCGTTTGAAAGATGAGAGAATATTTTAACGTTTGAAAGATAAGATGATAAATTGAATAATATCAGAAAAATATGGCACAAGGATTAGGTCGGGGATTAGGCTCACTGATTCCCAAAAAAACTATGGCTTACGGCCAGAACCCTTTCCACTCGGAAGGCGGGGAAGCCCCAGCTGAGATAGTCGTTGTTAGTGATGGCGACCGCATTTTGAAAATAAGTCCTAGCAAAATAGATTTTAATCCTTTTCAGCCACGTACAAATTTTTCTGATAGCGCCTTAAATGATTTAGCGGAATCAATTAAAGAACATGGCATTATTCAGCCGCTTATTGTTACGCGTAAAGGCGACCGCTTTGAACTGATTGCTGGTGAACGAAGATTGCGCAGTGCTAAGTTGGTCGGCTTAAAAGAAGTTCCTGTAATTATCCGCGAAGAAAATAATCAGAAGAAATTAGAAGTCGCTTTGATTGAGAATCTACAGCGCGAAGATTTAAATCCGATGGAAACCGCCCGTGCTTATAGAAGATTAATTGATGAATTTAATATTACTCAGGAAGAAGCGGCAAAAAAAGTTGGCAAGGCTCGTTCTAGCGTAGCCAACGCTTTGCGTTTGTTAAGTTTGCCACTTGAGGCGCAAAACGCGCTCGCTGGCGGAAAGATTAGCGAGGCACACGCTAAATACCTATTGGGACTAGAAGGCGAAGACAAGCAGCTTAATATGCTGAAGAAAATTTTGCGCCATGATTTAACAGTTGCCCAGACTGATCAGGAAATCAAGCGCTTGGGCGGGACAAAGGCGGCCAAGGCCAAGGATTATTTTGACCGCGCCAAGGAAGATGAGCTTAGCGAATTATTTAGTACTAAAGTAGAGATTAAGCGACAGGGAAAAGGAGGTAAATTGATTATCGACTTCTATAGCGAGGATGAACTTAATGAAATATTGACAAAAATTAAAAAATAGTGTATAATTAATAAAGAGTAGCGATTGAATTGTTGAACCTTTAAAATCCTGAAATATGAAACAAAAAACTGTATCCGGCTTAGGTCAGGATAAAACTTTTTGGCGTATATTAGCCGTTTCTGCCGTAATTGGCATCTTACTGGGCATATTTGCCGAGACCCCTCATTGGGGGTACAATATTCTAATTGGAATCGGTGTTTGCTTTTTAAGCTTATTATCGATTGGCTCGGCCTTTATGCCGAGAATCAGGCAGGAGTCATAATTTAATAGTTTCTTAACCTTATTAGCGAGAGTCTTCAAAGCAAGGCTCTTTTTTATTTTTCTAGATCTTAATTTTGCTCGCGTAGGAAGGCAAGAATAAATAGCTACGCCATATTTTAGAACAGTATTTTAGCTTTTTGCCTAGTTGTAAGTTGGTCCCTCTTATATTAAAATAATAAGGTAAAGTTAATAAAAATTAAATTTTTCATGTCTTTTGTTCACCTCCACAATCATACCCATTATTCTTTACTCGACGGTCTCACTAAGATTGACGAGATGGTTGCCTATGCTAAGGAACAGGGTTCGCCAGCTGTGGCAATTACCGACCATGGCTCGATGTATGGCGTGATTGAATTTTATCAGAAAGCTAAAAAAGCTGGAGTGAAACCGATTATTGGTGTCGAAGCTTATCTTGCCCCTGGTTCGCGCTTTGATAAGAATACTAAAGAAGATGGCCGTAGTTTTCATTTGGTCCTTTTAGCTAAAGACAATGTTGGTTATCAGAATCTAATCAAGTTAGTTTCTAGCGCGCATCTTGAAGGTTTCTATTATAAGCCGCGCATTGATTGGGATCTACTTAGCAAACATCACGAAGGCTTAATTGCGATGAGCGCCTGTTTAGCTGGCGAGATTTCTCGTTTGCTTATGGCCGATAAAATTAAAGAAGCAGAAAAACGCATTGGTGAATATCAAGCTCTTTTCGGGAAAGAAAATTATTATTTGGAGTTGATGGACCATCCTGAGTTATCGGAGTTAGAAAAAGTTAATGCTGAGTTAATTAAATTATCCAAGAAAACGGGCGCACCCTTAGTTGCGACTAATGATGTTCATTATTTTAAAAAAGAAGACGCTGAGGCGCAGGACATTCTTTTGTGCCTGCAAAATAAAAAGAAGATTACCGATACTGATAGAATGAAGATGATTGGTTATGGCGATTATTCAATGAGGTCTAACGCTGATATGATTGCTGTTTTTAAGCATGTGCCAGAAGCAATTGAAAACACCTTGAAGATTGCGGAAAAGTGTAACGTGGAATTAGACTTGGGCAATATTCAGTTACCTTATTTTGCAGTACCTGATGGTCATGATGGCAATTCTTATTTGCGCAAATGGTGTGAAGAAAAAATTGCTAGTCGTTATCCGGATGCGAAAGATGATGAGTTAGTTGTTATTAAGGAACGTCTCGATTATGAGCTATCGGTTATCGCTAAGATGGGCTGGCCGTCATACTTTTTAATTGTTGCTGACTTTATCAAATGGTCGCGCGATAACAAGATTGTGGTTGGACCAGGACGTGGTAGTGCTGCCGGCTCCTTAGTTTGCTATTTGACCGGAATCACCAATCTTGATCCGCTTAAATACGATTTACTTTTTGAACGTTTTCTTAATCCTGAACGTATTTCCATGCCTGATATTGATATGGATTTTGCTGATGCAAGGCGGGGTGAGGTATTAAATTACGTTGGTGAAAAATACGGACACGATCACGTGGCTCAGATTATTACTTTTGGAACTATGGCCGCTCGAGCAGCGGTGCGTGATGTTGGTCGTGTGCTTGACGCTCCCTATGATTACTGCGACAAAATCTCTAAAAGTATTCCGATGTTCACTAAACTGGACGAAGCAATAAAATCAGTTCCAGAAGTCCGTGAAATGTATCAAAATGAACCGCTTGCGAAAAAGATTTTAGATTACGCCAGACGTTTAGAGGGTGTCGCTCGCCATACCTCTACTCATGCCTGCGGTGTTTTGATTACGGACAAGCCACTGACAGAATATGTTCCTATTCAGCATGCCTCATCTTCTGACGCCACTATAATCTCTCAGTATTCGCTGCACCCGATTGAAGACTTAGGTTTATTAAAGATGGACTTTTTGGGTCTAAAAAACTTAACCATTATTGAATCAGCTTTAAGGATTATTAAAAATACTCGTGGCCTGGACATTGATATTGATAAGATTCCGCTTGATGATGAGCAGGCTTATAAATTATTTCAAGCCGGAGAAACGACTGGCGTCTTTCAGTTTGAATCTTCTGGTATGAAGCGTTATTTGCGCGAACTGAAGCCGACTGTTTTTGAAGACATTATCGCTATGGTTGCTTTGTATCGCCCGGGTCCGATGGAATGGATCCCTGATTATATTGCCGGTAAACACCAGCGCAAAAAAGTTTCTTATTTGCATCCTAAGTTAGAAAAAATCTTGGAAAAGACCTATGGTGTTGCCATTTATCAGGAGCAGGTTATGCAAATTGCTCGTGACTTAGCGGGCTTCACTATGGGTCAAGCCGATGTTTTACGTAAAGCGATGGGTAAGAAAATAGCATCTTTGCTAGCTGAGCAGAAAGAGAAGTTTATTGACGGTTGCGTTAAAAATGGTGTTTACAAAGAATTAGCAGAAAAAGTTTTTTCTTTTATTGAGCCATTTGCTGGTTACGGTTTTAATCGTAGTCATGCTGCTTGCTATGCTTTAATTGGTTATCAGACAGCTTATCTTAAGGCGCATTGGCCAGTAGAATTTATGGCTGCGCTTTTAACCTCTGATCAGGGAGACTCTGATCGTGTTGCGATTGAAATTGATGAATGTCGCAATATGGGATTGAAAATTATGGCGCCAGATATTAATGAATCATTCGGTACCTTTACGGTTGTAACCGCTGGTACTAAAGAAAACAGGATAGTTGACGCCGATAGTCGAGTGGACACTATTCGTTTCGGGTTAAAAGCAATTAAGAATGTTGGCGAACATATTGTTGATGAATTGATAAGAGAGCGCAAGGAAAATGGTCCTTTCGCTGATGTTTTTGATTTGTTGGCGCGGGTGACTGATAAAGATTTAAACAAGAAATCATTAGAGAGCTTGATTAAAAGCGGCGCTATGGATAGTTTTGGTGAGCGCGGTTTAATGCTGGCCAATTTAGAAAAGTTTTTGAATTTTAATAAAGAAGAAGCGAAAAATAAGGCGAGCAAACAGGAGAGTTTGTTTGGCGGGCTTATTGCTTCTGGCTCTGAGGTTCCGGCTCGTCCGAGTCTTAATGATGCTCCGCCAGCTGAACAGAACGAAAAGTTGATTTGGGAAAAAGAGTTACTCGGCCTTTATGTTAGCGAGCATCCTTTTAATCTTTTTAAACGTTTCTTGGCGGGATATGCTGTCCCGATTGCTAGTTTAGCCGGACATAAGGGGGAAGAAAGAGTAATTACCGCTGGCATTGTTTCTTCGATGAAGAAAATAATTACCAGAAAAGGTGATTCGATGATTTTTGTTAAACTGGAGGATGCTCTATCTTCGACCGAACTTCTTGTTTTTCCACGCCTGTACAAGGAGACAATGGAATTATGGGTAGAAGGGCGAGCAATGATTATTGCTGGAAAAGTTTCCGAAAAGGATCAGGATATTAAGTTTTTAGCAGATAAGGTAGCCTTACTTGATTTAGCTGATCCAGCGCGTTCCGTTGATGATTTCAAGAAACTGCTTCAGGTTTCGCCTATTTCTAATCGCCGTCCTTATCAGAATGGCGCTTATGGTAATGGTTTTTCTAGTTCTGGCACCTCTGCAAATAAGAGCATTGCTGCATCTGCTGGAAAGCCTGCTTCTTCATCGACAACTAAGTCAAATCAAGCAGCTGCTAATCAGTCTGCCTCGCCACTTTCTAATCCTGCTTTGCTTAATTCTTTGCTTTTATCTTTTGCAGAAAAATTTTCCGTGGGCGATTTAGAAGAATTAAAAAGAATTTTTGCCTTGTTCCCGGGTAATGATGAGGTCTATTTCCGTCTTTTAGAAGACGGAAAGTATAAGGTTATTAAAACAGCATTTAAAGTCGATAATCAGCCGAATCTAAGAGGAGAATTGGAGTCAGCTCTTGGGGCGATAGTGAAAATTTCTGGATAGCTAAGGAGCTAGATCCTATTTTGATAACCAGTATAGACATATTTTGTTGTCCAGTTTTAAAATTTTTGTTATAATGAAGTTGGTTTATGTAACCAGCTTTATTTTTTTATATTTTTTTAATTTTTTTTCCTTGATCTTATGCCTAGAGCCAAAAAAACAACTGATTCTGCGTCTTCTGAGTCTTTAAAAAAGACTAAAGCGCCGAAGAAGGCTGCGACCAAGAAGAAAGCAGTTAAGAAAACTCCCACAATCAAAAAAAGCAAGGACGTTAATCCTTCCAAAAAAGCTAAACCGGTAATCGTTGATGTAATTGAAGATGATGTTGATTTTGTAAGTGATGATACTTTTTTTTCTGATGCTTCTTTGGCAGAAAAAGATGATTCTTCATACCCTGGTGCTGATAAAAAAACCGCTACTAAAAATGTTGAGACTGATGATGTAGAAGATATAGAAATTGATGGTACTGAATTTATGAGTGAAGAAGACGAGGGAGAAGAAGAGTCTGACGAAACAACAGAGGCAGATTGGGGCTTAGAGGATGATGCGGCTGATGGGGTTGATAAGCAGAAGCAGTTTTTTTCTGATTTAGTATCTGACATGAAAAATAAGCAGCAAGTTAAAGCTAGGCAAGAATCGGATGGGCTATCGGAAGAAGAAGCTGCCGCTAGACCGCGCAAAAGCGTCGGTCTATATCGCCGTTTGGCCTGGAAATTTTTGATTTTAGTAGGATTTCTAGTTTTGTTAGTGTTTTACGTTTCTTTTTCTAAGTTGACCGTTTTAATAACTCCACAAGTGGAGGCGATGAATGATACTATCTTTTTGAAAGTTTCTAATGATTCAGGAAGTGAGGCGCAATTAGCTGATGCGCGCGAGAAAGTAAGCGGCTCCGTATATGAAGTGCAGCTAGAGGTTGAAAAAATTTATCAAACAACTGGTGAGGAATTTTTAAATGAAGAAGTTAGTGGGCGCGTTACTATTATAAATAACAACAATAAAGCTCAGGCACTAGTAGCAACTACTAGAATTTTAGCTACCGATGGTAAATTATTCCGCTTGAAAGAAGCGGTTAATGTTCCCGCCGGCGGACAGATAGAAGCAGAGGTATATGCTGATAAGATTTCAGCTGAGATGGCCATCGGCCCCTCCCGCTTCACTATCCCGGGTCTTTGGATTGGTCTGCAAGATAAGATTTACGCTGAAAGTAAAACAGCTTTCACTTATCAGCAAAAAATTCAAAAGATTGTTAAAGCCTCTGATATTCAACTAGCAAATAGTGAAGCATCGACACTTATTTTAGCTAAAGCTAGAGAGATAAAACCTTTAAGAGCGCAAGACAAGCTTTTATATAAGATTCAAGAGCCGATTAATATTGAGTTAGGAGTAAAAGTAGGCGATAAAGTAGAGGACTTTAGAATGAAGGCTACAGCAACGGTGGTTGCAGTTTCTTTTTCTCAGGAAGAAGTCTTAAGACTAGCTAGAGCGAAATTGAATATCCTGGTTCCAGATGATAAAGAATTCGTTGAGTTGCAATCTGATAGCCTGTCATATGTTTTAGAAAATTATAATGAAACAGATGGCTTGGCAACAATTAAGGCTTCATTTTCTGGACAGATGGTTTTAAAAAGTAATGCCGACATTATTGATCGTGAACGCCTAGTTAATTTGAACGCTGAGCAGATTTCTACATATTTACGCGATTATCCAGAAATCGGTAATTACGAATTAGAATTTTATCCATCTTTTGTGAAGAAAGCGCCACACTTAGTTGATCGAATTGAGATTAAGATTAGAAAGTAGCTAGGCGCAAATAGACCACTAGCTAAGATAGAGTTTTTAAGAAATAGTTAAACAGACAAATAAAAAGAGCTGCCCTAATAAATTGGGCAGCTCTTTTAGTAATATGAGCTAGTTGTATGAGTAGCTTTTTAGAATTGTTAAAATAGTCCTAGTAAGCCCCCCTTATTTTTTTTATTGGAAATTTTTGACTTCTGGCTAGCTTCTTTATTAAGATAAATCTTTTCCGCTTCCGCTACCGAAATTCCCTTAAACATCATTGCGCTCAGTGCACGAGCCAGACGGACGGCCTCATCCAGTGGGCGTTGGTGTAAGTTGCGGCCGATAGCTAGACCTCGACTTTTTCCAGTTTTAAGTTGTAATTCTAAAAATGATATCAAACTTTTAGCTGGTTGTTTACCACCACCAACGCAAATTATTCCAGTCTTTCCGGCTGCCGTGGTTACTTCTTGAAATTTCTTTGCAGCCATTTTTTTATCTTTAGCGTCGTAAGGATATTTTACTTTGGCAAAATCAGCTCCAAGACATGCAGCGACACCAGCCCCACCAGCAATTGTGTGAATGTCTTCTTCTTTTACTCCCTTGCCACGCGGATAAACCCAGAGTATGGCTGTTAGGCCAGCCTGATGAGCTTCATTGATTGCTTTAGCTGCCTGCTTAAGCATCTGACCCTCATATTTTCCGCCCAGGTAGAGCGTGTAGCCAATGCCGACAATTTTTAATCCGCTTTGTTTTTTGAATTCAATAATATCTTTTACTTTCCACAATGGTTTACTGGAATCCTTTTCCTCGCTATTACCTAAATTGGTGCGGCCGTTAATCTTGACTATATAAGGAAGAGAAAAATAACTTTGACCGTAATTAGCAATTAAGCCGAGATGAGAAGCAAGCACGCCACCCTCAGAGGCTGAAGCGATACGGAACAAATGTTCAGGATCGTTATCTTCCGGAGTTATTCCTGGCCCAAAAAAATCGTCGTTTAGATGTTCGATTTTTTGGTCACCGGCAATTAAGAAAAGATTTCCACTGCCTTGAGTCATTAAGGCAATATTTTTTTCGTATTCCGCACGTTTATCTCTAGGAACACTTAAAGGAACATGGATACTGGCCATAGTTTTATATTTATTTATGATGTTTATAAATTCTAGCCTTTATGCTATGATTTTAGTATGGCTGGCTAGGACAGCTTCTTATAAATCATTATACCATAAATATGGAGCAAGATAAAAACCGGGAAGATGACTTGAGAAAATATAAGGATCCAAGCGGCATTAGTTTGCGCGATATGAATTTTGGACTTTGGTTTTCAGAGAATCGTCGCTGGTTGACTAGGGCACTGACCGTTTTTCTCATTCTCTTATCTGCTTTCTTTTTTATTTACTCTACTTACGCCTACATCATCTATTTCATGCGCGGTCCCATAGATAATCAGCCGGAAAACCAAGTAATGTCACCGCGAAATGTTGTTAGCGATATGAAATCCGGACCGATTGAGACTTTCAAGCTGGCGGAAACTTATGATGTAGCGATTGCCTTGGAGAATCCGAACGATAATTTTTGGGCAGAATTCCAATATTGTTTCTATCAGGGACAGACCGTTGTCGCTTGCGGTCAGAGCTTTATTTTACCAGCCGAAAAAAAATACGTTGCTTCTTTTAATTTAGAACTAGCTAATAATACAGCTTTGTCTTTCCGGATTGAGGATATTTTTTGGAGTCGTATCAATCGTCGCCAGATTCCTGACTGGCCGGAATTTGTAAGTGAAAGAATTAATATGGAGATTTCTAATATTGAATTTTTTAATGCTAGTCGTAGCGGGTTATCAGAAAATCTTCGTTTGAATAGTTTAGAATTTTTAATTTTTAATAAATCTCCTTTCAGTTATTATCAAGTAGATTTTGAGGTATTGCTTTATTCGGGGTCTAGTTTAGTCGCGATTGAACAACACGTCGCTAAAGATTTGCTAGCGGAGGAAAAGAGGGAGGTTAAAATGAGTTGGCTGGGTGATATTCCAGTTGTTAATTCAGTGGAGATTAGACCACGAGTTAATATTATTAAAGATGAGGTCTATTTGAGGTATCAAGGAGGCTATTAGTTGTTTAGTTATCTGTAGTTCATCAGCAATATGTTGAATCGCATCAAAGCCCACTTCTATCATTTTGACTGGATTATCATGGCCTCCATCCTGCTACTGATTTCTTTTGGTTTAGTAGAAATCTATAGTGTCGCTTTGGGGCGTGGTAGTCTCGATTTATTAAATTTTCGCAAGCAATTATTATTTGCCGGAGTTGGCTTGACGGCTCTTGTTTTCTTTTCTTTTGTTGATTATTACTTTTTGCGCAGCTTGAGTCGTTATCTCTTCTTTTTTGGCATCCTGCTTTTAGTCGCCGTTTTAATTTTCGGTGACACTATTAGGGGAACTAAGGGCTGGTTCAATGTTGCCGGCTTTAGCCTGCAGCCGGTTGAATTTATCAAAATAATTCTTATCATTTTCTTAGCTGATTATTTTGCTTCTTTAGCAACCAAGATTAAGACTAATAAACACTTTATTTTTTCTGCTTTTTATACACTGATTTTTGCTGGTTTGGTTATGCTACAGCCAGATTTTGGCTCAGCCTTAATGCTGATAGCTATCTGGTTAGTAATGATAACGGCTGCTGATTTTAATCTAAAATATTTTGTTGTAATTGGCCTGATTACCGTTATTACCATGACTTCGGCCTGGTTCTTCTTTTTTAAGGATTACCAAAAAGAGCGCATTATGACTTTTATTGATCCGAGTGCTAATTCTTTGGAATCCGGCTATAACATTTCCCAGGCGATAATTGCTATTGGTTCTGGTGGTTTGACCGGTAAAGGGGTGGGCTTTGGTTCACAGTCTCAGTTAAAATTCTTGCCTGAGGCGCAAAATGATTTTATTTTTGCAGTTATTGCTGAAGAATTGGGTTTTTTTGGTGTAATATTAGTTCTTTTCTTCTATGGATTATTGTTTTTTCGTACAATTATCTCTTTGAAAAAAGTTAATAATGATTTCGGTATATATTTCCTGATTGGTGCGGTAGGCTTGATTTTTATTCAAATGTTTATTAATATTGGTATGAACTTAGGCATTATGCCCGTGGTCGGACTACCCCTACCATTTATCAGTTATGGTGGTAGTTCGCTACTATCTCTGATGATACTAATCGGCATTATGCAAAATATTATCATTAAATCAAAAACTAGATATTAAAAGTATGGAATTAAAATTGAAAGCGCAGCTGCGCGAAAAGAACGAAAGGCTAGATAAGGATCATCTGGCAGCAGTAATTTACGGCAAAGGAATTGAAAGCAAGTCTTTAAAGATGAAGCAGGGGGAATTTGATAAGCTGTTTAATGTTGCTGGCGAATCTAACTTGATTAAATTAGAATTACCTGATGGCCAGGTAAATGTTTTAGTTAAAGATTTGCAACGCGACGTCCTTAAGCATACAATTACTCATGTTGATTTTTATCAGGTTAACATGAAAGAGAAAGTTAATGCAGAAATCCCGTTGCATTTTATCGGTGAGTCTAAGGCAATTAAAGAGTTAGGCGGAGCCTTAATTAAGGAGATTAATGAAGTTAAGGTAGAATGTCTTCCTGGCGACTTAGTTGACCACATTGATGTTGATATTTCCAGCCTTCAGACTTTTGCTGATGTCATTCAGGTTTCTGACTTGGTAGCTCCTAAGGATGTAGAAATTTTGTTAGATCCAGAAACAAATATAGCTATGGTAGTTGAACCTAAGGCTCAGGAAGAAGAACCAGTCGTTCCAGCTGAAGGAGCCGCTCCAGCTGAAGGAGCTACTCCAGTTGCAGCAGAAGCCGAAGGCGCTGAGAAAAAATAAAAGTTGCTGTTTTCTCGATTTTTGTAAAAATTGTAAGCAAATAAAAAAACGTCCCTATAAATCAGGGGCGTTTTTGTTTAGCTGATAGTGACAGTAAAAAAGCGATTTTTTCGGCTCAGGTCTGGAAGAATATTGAATCGACTTCTGGTAGGAAAATATTTTTTAGCGATTTGTTCAATATTATCACTTTGCTGTGGATTAATTTCACAGATAAGAAACAAAGATGCGTAGTTTAAAGATGTTAAATCTTTAAAGAGGCGTCGATAATGTTTAAGTCCATCTTGACCACTGACAAGGGCAAGACGCGGTTCACGGCTGATACTTTTTTCTTGACGAACTTGCTCTGGGGTCAGATAAGGTAAGTTTGCCATTATGATAGTGTTTCTATCTTTCAGGTAACGCGCCGGTACATTTTTTATTAGGTCACTTTGTTTGAATTTTATTTTTTCTTTAATATTATGATAGCGAGCATTCTGGCGGGCAATTTTTAAAGCAGTTGTTGAAATATCAATCGCTAGAAAATCACTAGCTAAATACAGCCGTGATTGTCGGCGCGCAAGTTCTTTTGCTAGAGTAACAATGATAGCACCAGAGCCAGTTCCTAGGTCAAGAACTGAAAAGTTGACGGGTTTGTCTTGAAGATTCTTTGAGTCTTGATTAATAATGTGCGCTAACACATAGTCTACCAAGGTCTCTGTTTCTGGACGGGGAACTAAAACGTTTTCATTGACTCGGAAAGTTAGGCCGTAAAATTCCTTTTCGCCTATCAGATAAGCGATGGGCCAGTGAGCTAGCCGTTTTTTTTCTAAGAGGCGGAAACGCTTAATTAGAGCTGAATTAATTATTTTTTCAGGGTGAGCAACTATTGTTTCTCGTGTTGATTTTAATAAAAAAGCCAGAATCACTTCTGATTCTAGCCGTGGCAGGGAAGATAGCTGGATAATTTCCGCTATAGTCATATAATGAATTGCGCTATATTTATATAATTGAGCTTCGTTATAGTTAAATAATTAAGCCTCACTATAATTACAAAAATTCGCTTAAGAAACAGCCGTTTCTGCCTTAGCCGCTTTTTTTAAGGAAGTAACAATTTCTTCGATTTCTCCTTCCATTATTCCACTGATATTGTGCCAAGAAGTATTGATACGATGGTCGGTGACCCTATCTTGAGGGAAATTATAGGTTCGAATTTTGTCGGAGCGGTCGCCGCCGCCAACCTGAATTTTACGAGCGCTTGATTCTTGGGCCATTCTTTCTTCTTCCTGGCGGGCAAGTAAACGAGAGCGAAGTACTTGTAGAGCTTTTTCTTTATTTTGATGTTGTGATTTTTGATCCTGGCAGCTGACAATTAGGCCAGTTGGAACATGGAGGACGCGGATAGCGGAGTAAGTTGTATTAACGCTTTGACCACCGGGGCCACTAGAGCAGAAAGTATCGATGCGGATGTCGCTAGCTTTAATTTCAATATCAACCTCTTCTGCCTCGGGCAGAACTACAACAGTGGCAGTAGAAGTATGGACTCGTCCTTGCTTTTCAGTTTCTGGTACGCGTTGCACGCGATGAGTGCCGGCTTCAAATTTCAAAAGTCCGTAAGCGCCTGCGCCTTTGACCGTGAAGATTACTTCTTTATAGCCACCGATTCCTAAAGTACTTGAGTCAATGAGTTCCATCTTCCAACCTTTAGCTTCGCAGAAACGGGCATACATACGGAACAAATCACCGGCGAAAATAGCGGCTTCGTCACCACCAGCACCGGCGCGAATTTCTAAGATAGCGTTCTTTTTGTCGTTAGGACTCGCAGGATTTACTTCTTCTTCAATTTCGTCTTTTAATTTTTCGATTTCTGTTTCTAGAGTAATTGACTCTTCTCGAGCAATCTCTTTTAATTCCTCTTCATTTTCACTGGCGACAATTTCCCGATTTTCTTGTAGTTGAGTAAGAGATTTTTCCAATTCTAAAATCATGGCCACAGCCTTTCTGAGACTGGCATGTTCTTGTGAGAGCTTAATCATGGCCGCCTGATCTTTGGCAGATTCTGGATCGGAAAGACGTTGCTCTAGTTCGCTAAATTTTTGCTTGATTTGTTCGTACATATTTTCGGATATAAAAAAAACAATCAGTCCTCTTATTCTAACAAATAATTGCCGAATAATAAATCTGATCGTTTTTTAATGACGTTATTTTTTGCTGAATTTGACCTGAGAGATGCGCTTAATGTCCTTGGTTTTTACCACGACTTCCTTTTTAGATCTTTCCGCTGCTCTTTTAGCGCGTTTTACTTTTTTACCAGCCTGTTGATCAGTTTTAGCATCAACCTTGGCAGTGAATTTCTCAACACGGCGGGCAGTATCTACTAATTTTTGCTTGCCAGTGTAGAAAGGGTGACAGGCGGAACAAAGTTCAACTTTAATAGCCGGTTCAGTGGAGCCGGTAGTGAAGTCATTGCCGCAGACGCAGCTGACCTTGCAATCAGAGTTGTACTTGGGGTGAATATTATTTTTCATATAAAATAAAAAAAATTTTATCGATTTTTAATAAAATTTCGACTGTTAGTTATTTTCCTTTTATGGTAATATTATGCTATCATAACTTTTAAATTTAATCAATAGTCTGCTATAATTAAGCCTAGGCTAATTTTAGAGCAGTTTTTATGTCGAAAATCCATAATATCGCTAAGAATACTTCATATTTAACTTTAGCGCTGATTTTTCAGAAAGTGATTTCTTTCACTTATTTTACCCTCCTGGCACGCTATCTAGGACCGGCTGATTTGGGCAAGTATTATTTTGCTATTTCATTCACCACAATTTTCGCAATCTTCATCGATTTGGGCTTGGCTAATGTATTAATACGTGAAGTTGCTAAGAGTCAGGAAAAAGCTGAGCGCCTTTTAGGTAATATTTTGAGTTTAAAGATTCCGTTGGTGCTTTTTTCTGTGCTCGGAGCGATTGTTTTGATAAACGTCTCTCAAGTAGATCCGCTAGTAAAAATTTTGGTGTATATTTCTGCTTTTTCCATGGTTTTAGATTCTTTCACCTGGACCTTTTTTTCGGCGGTGCGTGGATTCCACAATCTTAAATATGAAAGTATTTCTTCGGTCATTTTTCAACTCATCGTTTTGATTTGTGGCTATGGCGCCCTGCTTCTTGGTGGCGGGTTAATCGCGGCCATGGCCGCTTTGGCGCTCGCCAGTCTTTATAACTTTATTTATTCCTGGGCAGTAACAGTTTTCAGGATAAAAGTCAGAGTAAGATTTGCTTTTGATAAAATCTTGATGCGCCGGATTATCCTAATTGCTTGGCCTTTCGCCGCTTACGCGGTTTTTCAGCGTTTGTATGTATATTTAGATTCTGTTCTGTTGGCTTATTATGCTGGCAATGAACAGGTGGGCTTATATCAGGTTGCCTTTAAAATTATAAACGCGCTTCAATTTTTGCCTCTAGCTTTCACAGCCTCTCTTTATCCAGCTTTGAGTGCTTATTGGCAAGATAATCGTGAACAGTTAGGAATAACTTTTGAAAGAGCCTTGAACTATTTAACTATAATTTCTTGGCCGATTATTGTCGGCACTGTGTTGCTCGCTGATAAAATCGTCCTCCTATTTAAGTCTGGTTACGGCGGCGCCATCTTGCCGTTACAAATTTCCATTGTTGCCCTATTCTTTATTTTTGTTAATTTTCCTATCGGCTCTTTATTGAATGCCTGTGATAAGCAGGGAAGAAATACCTTAAACATGGGCATAGTCGCCCTGGCCAGCATTATTTTAAACTTTATTTTTATTCGCCGTTATCAAGCAGTTGGTGCTAGTGTTGTCGTTTTAGTGACTAATGGCTTAATGTTTATATTGGGAGCGTTAGCGGTTCGTGGTGTTATGCCTTATCGCTGGTTCAAAAATTTTAAAGTGCTAGCAAAAACTATGTTGGCCGCTGCCTTAATGGGAGTCGTCATTTGGTTCGGTAAAGATTATTTACACATATTCCTGATTATACCGCTCGCTGGCGCCGCTTATTTTTCTTTCCTTTATCTTTTACAAGGATTTAGTCGAGCAGATGTAGCTAGTGTCTTTAAGTCTTTGAAATTATGAAAACTTTGTTAGTAACATTAGAATATCTTCCGTTTAAGGGTGGCGTTGCTAATTATTATGCCAACCTGGCTAAGTATTGGCCACTTGGGGAAAGAATAGAGATTTTAAGTAATGGTCATGGCGAACTCATGCGTCGCTCCGGACTTTTTCCTTGGTTAAAAGCAGTGGGCACAATTTTAAAAAAACAAAAGAGC
This sequence comes from uncultured Gammaproteobacteria bacterium, assembly GCA_964350915.1. Lineage (GTDB taxonomy): Bacteria > Patescibacteriota > Patescibacteriia > Patescibacteriales > UBA12465 > UBA12465. Next base: position 21,814 of record CAYGLM010000006.1, read on the forward strand.
CCGGGCTTTGATTGTTTGCTCGTTGGCCAGATTTTGCCTTTAGGTACGGTTGCCTATTTGATTTCTTGGCTCAAGCGTTTCGATTATTCAGTAGTTTTGCATGGCATGGATTTTACTCTCGCGGTCTCTTCTTGGCGCAAGAGATTACTCACTTCTTTGATTTTAGGAAGGGCCGATAAAATAATTTGTGCTAATTCTCATGTCGCGACTCTAGTATCCGAGCTTAAATCGAAATTTTCTGCTAAAATAGTAATTGTTAATCCTGGTGTCGAGATAATTGCCCCATCGCTTAATTTAGAGGAGATTGCTGCTTGGAAAAAAAGCCACGGCATCGGCCCTGAAGATTTTCTCTTGCTAAGTTTAGGAAGACTTGTTGCCCGAAAAGGAGTAGATGCGGTTATTAAAGCCTTGAGCGGAGATTTGGCGGGGAAGAAGATTAAATATTTTATTGCTGGCACTGGATCATATGAAAAAGAACTGCGCTCTTTAGCTTCGGTTTCCCCTTTTCAGGAATCAATTATTTTTCTGGGAGAAATTTCCAACAATGATAAATGGCTTTGGCTTAATGCCTGTGATGCTTTAATTATGCCAGCAAGAGAAATAGGGTCGGACTTTGAAGGCTTTGGCATTGTGTATTTAGAGGCCAATTTAATTGGTAAGCCAGTAATAGCTGGTAATTCTGGCGGCGTCAAAGATGCTGTTAAAGATAATTGGAGCGGACTGCTTGTTGACCCTAATGATATTTCAGCTATTCGTCAGGCTATTCTCAGGTTAGCAAATGATAGGAACTTAGGTGTGACCTTGGGTAATCAGGGTCGCACGAGAGCTTTAGAAAAATTTAATTGGGAAAGACAGGCAGGACGCTTAGCGCGTGCTATCAAATTTGATTAATAATGTTGAATCTGCCGAAACTTTAATAAACCAGTTTAAAAAATCTATGATTTCAGTTATAATTCCTTTATATAATAGAGAGAAGACTATCGTTAAAACTTTGGTAAGTTTGGAGAAACAGACATATCAAGATTTTGAAGTGATTATTATTAATGATGGTTCAACTGATAATTCGGAAAAAGTAGTTGCTAAATATCTGGGCCGCTCTTCAAGTAATATTCATTTTTATTTTTTCAATCAGAAAAATCAAGGGGCTCCGGCAGCTAGAAATAGGGGACTGCAGACAGCTAAAGGTGAATATCTTTTATTCTGTGACGCTGATGCTTCTCTTGAGCCTCAGGCCCTGGAAATAATGTTATCCAATCTTGAGGCAAACCCAGAAATTAGCTACACCTACTCATCATTTAATTGGGGTAAGAAATTATTTAAGCTTGATGAGTTTAACCCAGAGAGATTAAAGAAGATGCCGTATATCCATTCTTTATCATTAATTAGGCGTCAAGATTTTCCGGCTGAGGGCTGGGACGTTAATATCAAAAAATTTCAAGATTGGGATTTGTGGTTGACGATGCTAGCGCAGGGTAAAATCGGTTTATGGATACCACAAGTTTTATTTTCTATCAGCCCGGGAGGCACGATTAGCTCCTGGCTACCCTCTTTCGCTTATAAATTATTACCTTTCTTGCCAGCCGTAAAAAGATATAAGCGGGCAATGAAGATAATCAAGCAAAAACATGGCTTACGTTAAAAAAACAGCTGCTAAGCAGCTAAAACAATCTAAACCGCAGCCAAAGAAAACTAAGCCGCAATCGCGGGTTGCTAAGTCGCAGCCGAAGCTGACTAAAACACAGGCGGCTGTTAAAGCACCGTTGAAACAGATTAAAACAGAGTCTAAAAAGAAAGTTTTTAGACCAGTAGTAAATTCGCAATCAATAAGAGCCAAAAAGAATCTGAATTCAGATTTTTGGGTGGTCTCAGTAGTTATTTTTTTTGCAATTACTTCCTTTATGGCGGTCGCCGCTGGAACTACTTATTTGAGCGTGATGACTGAAGCTGGTGGGTTTAGTGGTCAGGAAGTGTCTAAAAATATTGCTGTTAATATTAAAGGAGCCGCTTTTAATCTTGAAGTAGTGAATTCTCGTGAGGATATGTACCTGGGCCTAAGTGGGCGAGAAAGTCTTTGTTCTAGTTGCGGAATGCTTTTTGTGTTTCCTGATTCCACTTCTCGCTCGTTTGTTATGAGAAATATGAATTTTCCCTTAGATATAATCTTTATTTCTCAGGGACGTATTATCAAGATTTATGAAAATCTACCGCCAGAAGGAGCTTTCCCGGTTAATTTTTATAACAGCGATGCGCCGGCCGATGTAGTTTTAGAGATAAATGGCGGCTTAGCAAATAGACTTGGTTTGCGCGTAGGCGATCGTCTTAGTTTACCTGATTTATCAGTTTACAAATAAACAGCATGTCCATCAGTCGCACTGATACAAAAAACATCTTTTTATTCTTAGGAATATTTTTCGGATTAGAGCTAGCCTCCTTGGCTGGTTTTTTCTGGCCAGTAATTAGTCAGCCCCTTTTCTTTATTGTAGCAATCGCTGCTTTGTTGCTATCACTTTTTAAACTTGAATACGGCTTAATGTTTGTAGCGGCAGAACTAGTCATCGGTTCTAAAGGTTATCTGTTATATCTGCCCCTTGGTGATGATGGTCGCTTACTTTCTATTCGCATTGTTGTTTGGTCACTGTTTATGACCGTTTTTGTTATTCGTTTTATTTGGCAGATTATTAGGAACAAACAGCAAGCAGAATATTGGCAGAGACTCAAAGTCTTTATTTTTTGGAAGCCATTTCTTTTTTTAGCAGGAGCAGTTATTTTAGGAATTCTATCTGGGTTAGTATATCGTAACAGTGTTAGTAATTTATTTTTAGATTTTAACGCTTGGCTTTACTTCTTATTACTTATTCCTTTTGCCGCCTTGAATTGGTCACGCCGCCGTTTAATTCAGATTTTTTTGGCCGGCGCAATCTGGATTAGCTTAAAAACTTTATTACTATTAAGTGTCTTTGCTCATGAAGCTAGTTTCGCTCCGCAAATTTATAGTTGGCTAAGACGTACGCTCGTGGGTGAGATGACCGCGCTAGGTGGTTGGAATCGTGTTTTTATTCAGTCGCAAATTTTCTCAGTTATCGCTTATTTTGCTTGCCTGCTACATTTTAAAGATATTCGTAAATTAAAAGAACTGAAGTGGCGCGATAATCTAGTATACTTGTTTTTGCTAGGATTATTTTTTAGCACTATTATTATCAGTTTGTCGCGCAGCTTCTGGGTTGGCTTCGCTTTGACTTTAGCGGCTATTCTAGCATTTATCGTTTGGCGCTATTCTTGGCGTCAAGCTTTTAGGGTGGCAGGTCTATTTTTCGGTAGTGTCGTCATTGGCATAGCCATGATATTTTTGGTCATCCCTTTTAGTGCGCCAGCACAATTAGAAGAGCAGTTAGCGGATAGAGTTAGTAATAGTGGGGAAGCAGCGGTAATTTCCCGGTGGGCACTTTTACCGGCAATCATGGAAGAGGTTAAGCAGAATCCAATAACTGGACAAGGCTTCGGTGCGACCGTTACTTATATTTCTCAGGATCCACGCGTTTTAGAAAATGAGGCCACTGGACGTTATACGACCTACGCTTTCGAATGGGGATATCTTGATATTTGGCTCAAGCTAGGGCTTGTTGGTTTAGCGGCTTATTTTTGGCTCTTATGGCGTTTATTATCGGCATCTTATCGTCTTTCGCGAAAAAATGGTGAACAGCTTTACCTAGCTTTGGCTGCTGGATTGATATTTTTAGCCGCTACCCATATTTTTACCCCATACCTGAATCATCCACTTGGTATTGGCTTTATAATTGCTGCCTCTTGCTTGATTTCACGAGATAGAGTATATTAGACCATAATAATTTAAAAGCAATCAACATTATGAACGAGCAGATTATTACCCAAGAAGGTTATGACAAAATTCAGAGTGAATTAAACTATTTAACCACCATTAAACGAAAAGAAATTGCTGAACGCATTGAAAGAGCCAAAGAATTAGGAGACCTAAGCGAGAACGCCGAGTACAGTGAAGCTAAGGATGCGCAAGCCTTGAATGAGGGCAGAGTATTGGAACTCACCAATATTTTGAAGAACGTCACTATAGTGGAAAACAATGGTAGCAAAAGTGAAGTGCTTATGGGATCTAAGGTGAAAGTCAAGACTCAGGAGGGAAAAGAGAGGGAATATACTATTGTTAGCTTCAATGAAGCCGATCCTCTTGGTGGTAAGATTTCCAATGAGTCCCCCTTGGGTGTTGCTTTTTTGCATCGAAAAAAGGGTGATGAGGTCGAAGTAGATACCCCTCGCGGTACTATGAAATACAAAATCATTAATATCTCATAAAAGATAAAAATATGGCAGCGGTAAAACAGCCAACTTCAAACAATGAGGCGACGGCCAAGCAGCCTATTTCTGCAGGAGAAGTAGCAGAAAACGCAGGTGAACGAGCTGGTGAAAAAGAAGAGCGCCTACGTAAACTCAGAGAAATAAAAAATAAGGGACTGGTAGCTTATCCGTCTAAAGCACGACGCGACAAGCAGGTCTCTGATCTTTTGGCAGATTTTGACACTATGGAAAAATCAGGCCAAGAGATTTTTGTTGCCGGCCGTCTGCGCAGCATTAGAAGTCATGGTAATTTAACTTTTGCTAGTTTAGAAGACGCAAGTGGAAGTTTACAAATTGCTTTATCTAAAAAAGAATTAGGTGACGAAAGCTATAAGAATTTCGTTAAGTTAATTGATCATGGCGACTTCATTCAGGCTAAAGGTGTTTGTTTTGTAACCCATAAAGGCGAGAAGAGTTTAATGATTAAAGAATGGGCGCTTTTAACTAAGGCTTTGCGACCCATTCCTGATGCCTGGTTTGGTTTAAAGGATGAAGAAGAAAGATATCGCAAGCGCTATTTAGATTTATTACTTGATCAGGAAAAGCGTGAAACTTTTTATAAGCGAGCAAAATTTTGGGACGTGGCCCGCACTTTTATGAAAAGTCATGGGTTTTTTGAAGTAGAAACACCAACTTTAGAAACTACAACTGGAGGCGCCGAGGCGAATCCTTTTAAGACTCATCATAATGATTATGATTTGGATGTTTTCTTGCGCATTTCTGTTGGTGAGTTATGGCAGAAGCGTTTAATGGCCGCTGGCTATGAAAAGACTTTTGAAATCGGACGCACTTATCGTAACGAAGGCTCTAGTCCTGATCATTTACAGGAATTTACTAATCTAGAATTCTATTGGGCTTATGCAAATTATGAGGACGGCATGAAACTATCTCAGGAGCTTTATCAGGAAATTGCCCGTCAGGTTTTTGGAAAAACTAAATTTATTACCAAAGGATTTGAATATGATTTAGCGGGCGAGTGGCCGAGAATGGATTATCGCTCAGAAGTTTTACGCCAGACCGGTGTGGACGTTTTAGTGGCAACGGAACAGGAGATGAAAAAGACTCTGGATGATTTGGGAGTTAAATATGAGGGCGATAATCGTGAACGCCTAACTGATACACTTTGGAAATATTGCCGCAAAAATATCGCTGGACCAGTTTTTCTGGTTAACCATCCTAAGTTAGTTTCGCCGTTAGCTAAGGCTAAGACTGATAATCCAGAATTAACTGAACGTTTTCAAATAATTATCGCCGGCAGTGAAATAGGAAATGGATTTTCTGAGCTAAATGATCCAGTAGATCAGCGCGAGCGCTTTGAAGCGCAACAACAGTTGATAGAGCGGGGCGATAAAGAGGCGATGATGCCGGACTGGGAGTTTGTGGAGATGTTGGAGTACGGTATGCCCCCGACTTGTGGCTTCGGTTTTGGCGAGCGCTTGTTCGCTTTCTTGATGGATAAACCAGTGCGTGAGACTACCCTTTTCCCGCTGATGAAGCCGAAAAGGGAGGAGTAAGGTAGGCGTCGTCTAATGGTGGGATACTGTTTTAATCGACACTTGAAATAAATAGGTAAATATTTTAT
>CAYGLM010000007.1:0-7410 GCA_964350915.1 uncultured Gammaproteobacteria bacterium
AACATATCTTATATTTTACGTTATTTCTAAAGAAAAAACAAATTAATTTTATCTTTTTCTTATTAAAAAAACATCTCCGCAAATTAACGCGAAGATGTTTTTATAGTCATTTACTTTCTAACTAGTAATCTTATTTTTGATATTCCAGGCGAGGTTTTTTACCTTTATAGCCAGTACCGGCTGGAATCAAGCAACCAATAATAACGTTTTCCTTCAAGCCTTCTAAATAATCAATCTTACCATTAACAGCAGCGTCAATAAGTCCACGGGAAGTCTCCTGGAAAGAAGCGGCTGATAAGAAGCTGTCCGTAGTCAAGGAAGCTTTAGTAATTCCCATAAGCAACCTATCGCCGGTAGCCTCATGCTTCATCTCCTTATTAGCCTGGAAGAAGACCTCTTCTTCGATAGTTTCTCCTGGTAATAAGTTAGTGTCACCGGCTTCAGTTACTAAGAAGCGTGAGAACATCTGACGAGCAATGATTTCCACATGCTTATCGTTAAGCGGCTGACCCTGGGAAGAATAAACGTATTGGATTTCCTTAATAATATATTTTTGCGTCTCCAACTGACCCTTAAGCTTATACAGCTCGCGCAGATCTAGACTGCCTTCAGTTAACTGAGTACCGCGCTCGATTAGGTCTCCATCCTTTACCAACATCATCGTGCCTTTTAAGATAGAGAATTCTTTCACCTTATCAACCTCTTTGGCCACGCTCACGTATTTGTCCGTAACCTTAACGATACCAGCTGATTTCGCCTTAACAGCTTCACCGCCGACGGTAAACAAATCAGAATTTTTAGTAGCCTGGTCGCCATCTTTTATTAAAACTTTGACCTCAAATTTCTTCTTATCTTTAGCAGTCAGTCCTCCAGCCAACTTTACTTCATTAATCTTTTCTGAAAAATAATATTTATCACTGTCTTCGCCTTTGTAATGAATACTTAAAATTTTGGCCTGAGGATTATCAACAAGAATTTCCTTACCATCCTTGTCTCGGATAGTCTTCTGGGCAAATTCAACCTTCACCTTACCAGCAACATCAGAAATCAAGGCTTTCTTCTTCGGGCTACGCGCTTCAAAAATTTCTTCAACACGTGGTAAACCTTGAGTGATATCGTCTTGACCAGCAACACCTCCCGAATGGAAAGTTCTCATCGTCAGCTGTGTACCTGGCTCACCGATTGATTGAGCAGCAATAACACCTACTGTTGACCCTAATTTAACCGGCTTGTTGAACGCTAAATCCCAACCATAACACTGAGCGCAAATACCCTTATGGAGATGACAGCTGAGAGTTGAACGAATGTTAACACTAGAAACTTCTGCTTCCTTTAATTTCTTCAAATTATCCTCATCCAACATTTCTCCTTCTTTTAATACAGCCTTACCTTTTTGATTAAGTGCGTCTTTAGCTAAATAGCGACCGATAACTTTCTTGAAGAAATCTTCACCGTTCTTCTCTGCCTCTTCCTTGCTAATCACAACACCATTTGTATCTCCACAGTTTTCCTCGGTCACAATAACATCCTGAGAGACATCAACTAAACGCCTGGTTAGATAACCAGCATTGGCTGTTCTTAAAGCAGTATCAGATAAACCTTTACGAACACCGTGAGTAGAAATAAAATATTCTAAGACGCCAAATCCTTTCTTGAAATTACCTTTAACTGGCAACTCAATAATAGCACCGGAAGGTGAAGTAACTAATCCTTTCATGCCTAAAATCTGAACAGGCTGCGCCCAAGATCCACGAGCACCCGAATCAATCATTGAGTAAACTGGCAGAATATTAGTTAGTCCTTTCTTACAAATATCAGCAATCTTATCCTTAGTATTGGTCCATTCTTCAATAACTTTGGCATAACGCTCACTTTCGGTTAGCAAGCCTTCTTCATACTGCTCCTGAATAATTTCAACTTTCACATTAGCTTCATCAATCAAGCGGTCTTTCTCTGGTAGGGTCGGTAAATCACCAAATCCCCAAGATAATCCAGACTTAGTAATAAAAGCGAAGCTGCGGTTCTTTAAATTATCAATGAAATGAACAGTTTCTTCTTCACTATATAAGCGCAGACTTTCACGAATTAAATCTTTTAACTTGCTCTTACCGACAACGTCGTTAATGAAGCGCAGCTTTTCTGGCAAAATTGAATTAAAGATTAGGCGACCAACAGTAGTGCGCATCATCTCGCCCCTATATTTTACATAAATAGGTTCATGTAGTTCGATGAAGTTATTATCATAAGCCAAATAAGCCTCGTCTTCGTCATAAAAGTGACGCAGCTCTTCTTTTGGCCTGTCCGCAAAGTCTTTATTAACTAAAGTGATATAATAAGTTCCCCAAACAATATCCTGTCCCGGAGCAATAATCGGATCACCAGTCGCTGGCTTAAGTAAATTATGAGTAGAAAGCATTAAATGCTCAGCCTCATGCTTAGCTTCTTTAGTCAAAGGAACATGAACCGCCATTTGGTCACCGTCGAAGTCAGCATTAAAAGCCGTACAAACAAGCGGATGAATTTGAATCGCCTTACCTTCAATTAGAATCGGGCGAAAAGCCTGAATACCTAAACGATGCAAAGTCGGAGCACGATTTAAAAGCACGAAAGCGCCACGAACAATTTCTTCTAAAATATCCCAAACTTCATCGTGTCCAGCTTCGATATAACGAGAGGCGCTGCGGACATTATGAACAATTTCTCTTTTAATTAATTGAGAGATAATAAAAGGCTTAAACAATTCTAGAGCCATGATTTTCGGTAAACCACATTGGTCTAGATTAAGTTTCGGATTAACAACGATAACTGAACGTCCTGAATAATCAACACGCTTACCGAGTAAGTTCTGGCGGAAGCGGCCTTGTTTTCCTTTCAAGGTATCGGCTAACGATTTAAGCTGACGTTTCTGTCCAGTTGAAGCAGTAACGGTCTTGGTGTGTCTGGCGGAGTTATCAATTAAAGCATCGACTGCTTCTTGCAACATTCTTTTCTCATTGCGGCAAATAACTTCCGGCGCATTCAAATCAATCAACTGCTTCAAACGATTATTGCGGTTAATAACACGGCGATATAAATCGTTTAAATCAGAAGCGGCAAAACGTCCACCATCAAGAGCGACCATTGGACGTAAATCTGGCGGAACGACTGGCAAAATATTAAGAATCATCCATTCCGGACGTAAATCATTATTGCGGAAACTCTTCAAAAGTTTTAAACGCTTCACTAATTTTTCTTTCTTTGACTCTACAGCATCTTTCAGTTTTTCCTCCAAATTAATGATGCTATTTTCAAGATCAATTTTTTCTAATAACTTCCTAACTGCTTCAGCACCAATAGCCGCTTCGAAAATATGGCCGAATTTCAAGCTCAAAGATTGATATTGCTGTTCAGATAAAATCAAAAGTGGTTTAAGTTCTTTTAATTCCTTCTGCGTTTGGGAAAAATCCTCATCGAGACGAGCAATCTTTTCTTTCTTTAACTCCAGTGCTTCCTTTAAATCGTCTTCGCCGAGTCCTTCTTCTTTAGCTTTCTTAACCTGATTATTATATTCGTTTTCAAATCCCTTTAATTTACTTTTATATTCTGCCTTAATCTGAATAATGGCTGCTTCTTTCAAATCTTCATCAACATCAATAACGATGAAGCTGGCGTAATAAATAACCTTCTCTAAGGATTGGATACCTAAATTAAGTAACAAACCAATCTTGGAAGATAAGCCACGTAAAAACCAAATATGAGAAGCTGGTACCTGTAAAGTAATGTGGCCAAAACGCTCGCGTCTTACTATACTTCTAGTGACTTCGACGCCACACTTATCGCAGACGATGCCTTTATAGCGGATTTTTTTATACTTACCACAAGCGCATTCCCAGTCTTTAGTCGGACCAAAAATCTTTTCACAGAATAAACCGTCTTTTTCCGGTTTCTGCGTGCGATAATTGATTGTTTCCGGCCGCGTCACTTCACCGTTTGACCAATCAGAAATTTGTTCCGGACTGGCTAACTTGAGCCGGATGGCGTTAAAATCGCTGGTTTTTATTGGATTCAACATAAATATGTAAATGTTTATTTAATAACTTCCTAGCGCCTTAGCTTACATTTCCGCTTTGCCCTCGCCTGTTTCCTCTAAAGTAGCGACGACTTCCGGCTTTTCGTAATCGAACTTATCATCCTTAACTAGCTCTTCATCTAAATCTGTCATCACTTCCGAAGCCGGTGCCTCATTCTGATTGCTGAGCAAATCAACATTTAGGCCTAGTCCCTTAAGTTCTCTAATTAAGACATTGAAAGATTCTGGAACATTGAGTTTCTCAATTTCCTCACCCTTGATAATTGATTCGTAGGCCTTGCTACGTCCAGGGATATCATCTGACTTAATAGTCAAAATTTCTTGAAGAGTGTGAGCAGCGCCATAGCCTTCCAGTGCCCAAACTTCCATTTCTCCAAATCTCTGGCCACCAAACTGAGCTTTTCCGCCCAAAGGCTGCTGGGTGATTAAAGAGTAAGGACCAATAGAACGTTGGTGAATTTTATCTTCAATCATGTGGTTCAGTTTCAACATGTATTTATATCCAACCGTAATTTGATGATCGTAAGCTTGTCCAGTTTTACCGTCATATAAAGTAATTTTACCGTTTTCTGGTAACCCGGCCTTCTTCAACTCTTCTTTAATTTGTTCTTCTTGAATACCGTTTAAGGCTGGGGACATTACGCGATAACCGAGCTTCTTAGCGGCAAATCCGAGATGAGTTTCCAATAATTGCCCCAGGTTCATACGGGAGATAATGCCCAAAGGAGAAAGAATGATATCGACTGGTGTTCCGTCTGCTAGATAAGGCATATCTTCAATAGGAACAATCTTGGAAATAACACCCTTGTTTCCGTGACGTCCAGACATTTTATCTCCGACCTGAATCTTGCGCAGATTGGCAACAGCTACTTGAATTGATTTTAAAACTCCAGCTGATAACTTATCGCCTTCTTCGCGGGAAAAAATCTTAATATCAACCACTTTACCGTGCTCACCGTGTTCTAGATACAAAGATGAATCACGAACATCCTTAGCCTTCTCTCCGAAAATAGCGCGCAACAATTTCTCTTCCGCTGATAAAGTAGTTTCTCCTTTAGGAGTAATCTTTCCTACTAAAATATCGCCCGAGGAAACTTCAGCGCCGATACGAATAATACCTTCATCATCTAAATTCTTTAACTTCTCTTCACTGATATTTGGAATATCGTTAGTGACAATTTCCGGACCAAGCTTAGTGTCACGAACATCAATAGTATAATTTTCAATATGAATAGAAGAATAGACATCATCCTTCACTAAACGCTCAGAAATAATAATCGCATCTTCATAGTTAAATCCTTCCCAGGTCATAAAAGCGACTAAAACATTGCGCCCTAAAGATAGTTCGCCATTATCAATCGCGGGGCCATCAGAAAGCATTTGTCCTTTCTTAATCTTATCGCCAACTTCAACGGTAGGATGCTGATTAATACAGGTAGAGGAGTTAGAACGCAAGAACTTGTTCAAATTATAAGTAATGGTCTGACCCTTCTTGCTGGTGAGTTCAATTGAAGCAGCGTCAACACTGGTAATAGTACCGTCTTCATCGGCTATCGCAACATGGCCGCTATCAAGGGCTGCTCTTTCTTCAACACCAGTACCAACAATCGGCGCCTCACTCTTAACTAACGGCACTGCTTGACGTTGCATGTTCGTTCCCATGAGTGATCTTTGACCGTCGTTGTGTTCCATGAACGGAATCAAGCTAGTAGCAACGGAAATAATTTGGTTAGCAGCTACGCCAACAAAATCAACATTCTCTATATCTTCCATGCCAGGCTGACCATGTTTTCTGGCCTGATATTTAGGCACCAGAAAACGACCATCAGCATCTGAGGGAACAGTAGAGTCAACCGTAATATATTTTTCTTCTTCAAAAGCGTCCAAATAAACAATTTCATCGGTAATGCGCGAACCCTTCTTATCTTTTTCTACGCGGCGATAAGGAGTTTCTAAAAATCCGTAGCTATTTAGGCGAGCATAGCTGGCAAGATGACCGACTAAACCGATATTCGGACCTTCCGGCGTGGCAATCGGACAAATGCGGCCGTAGTGAGTAGAGTGTACGTCACGAACATCAAAGCCCGCTCTTTCTCTAGTTAATCCTCCTGGACCCATAGCCGAAAGACGGCGCTTATGCTCTAATTCCGCTAACGGATTGGTCTGGTCCATGAACTGGGAAAGCTGAGAAGACATGAAGAATTCACGCACCACACCAATAACCGGACGCGCATTAATTAATTTGGAAGGAGTAAGAGAAACTATTTCTGAAGTCGACATTCTGTCCTTAATGATTCTTTCCATTCTCGCTAAGCCGACGCGGAAACGGTTTTGAATCAGACCGCCAATAGCACGGATACGGCGATTACCAAGATGATCAATATCATCTTCTGGTTCCTTAGTAATATTTAAACGAATAACTTCTTTAATAATCAAAACTAGATCTTCTTTTCTTAGAATACGATATTCTTTCTTGCTTGCTGGCAAGTCTAAACTAAAACGGCGATTAAGCTTATAGCGTCCAACGCGACCGAAATCATAACGGTCGAAACGGAAGAACATAGAATGAATCAACTGACGAGCATTGTCAACCGAAGCCAAATCTCCTGGGCGAATGCGGCGGTAAACTTCTTGTAGGCCTTCGGCCTCGTCTTTAGCGGCATCCTTTTCAATCGTCGCCTCAATAAAAGTTTTTTCATCATCAGACTTCACTAAATCAACATCCTTAAAAAGCTTAATTAATTCTTCATCAGTCTCATAACCAAAGGCGCGCAACAAAGAAGTCACGGCAACTTTACGCTTACGATCTATTCTTGCCCACAAAACTTTATTTGTATCAGTTTCAATTTCCAACCAAGCACCACGATTAGGAATAATTTTAGCGCCGTAACATTTTTTGCCCTTGATAAATTCCGAAGTAAACATCACACCAGCACTTCTAATTAACTGCGAAACAACAACGCGTTCAATACCGTTAATAATGAAGGTTCCCTTATCTGTCATCAAAGGAAAATCACCAAGGAAAACTTCTTGGTTAGCGGCTTGATTATTCTTTTTATTAAGAAGCCTGGTCTTGACGCGCAATGGGGCTTCATAAGTGATATTCTTCTCGCGGCTCTCTACTTCTGAAAATTTCGGTTCATCTAAATAGTAATCTTCAAAATATAATTCTAGGTCGCGGCCGATAAAATCAGTCACTGGATTAATTTCATCGAACAGCTCTGCCAAACCTTCTTGTAAAAACCAGCGATAGGAATCTTTTTGAATCTCTATCAAATCCGGCATAGGCAGGATATCTTTCGCTTCAGAAAATGATGTGCGCTTAGACATAAAGAATATAT
>CAYGLM010000007.1:7420-23745 GCA_964350915.1 uncultured Gammaproteobacteria bacterium
CCGATAAGGTTAGTAGAGAGTTTTTAACAAAAAAATCCCAATCCCAAATTGGCTTGAGTTTTAAAAAATATTTAGTTAGCTCGTTTTTTGATATATCACTTTTTTATGAGAAAAAAGTGTAAGTGTATTCTTATAATATGATATTCACGATTTTTTGTCAATACACAACTTGTCCACAATCGCTTGACGCAGTTCAGTGCGATCATCCCAGGGCATTTTAGTGCCCTTAGCGAGGCAGATATATTGCTCTGCCCCCTTGCCTGTTAAAAGCACCATGTCATCTTCTTTGGCTAATTCTAGAGCTTTTTTTATAGCATCGCCCCGATCTAATATCTTAAATAAGTCTTGACCATTAACTTTTCCAGCCATTTCTGCGCCGGCAGCCACCTGATTAATAATCACCGCCGGGTCCTCGTCGTAGGGATCTTCGTTGGTAACAATAATAATGTCGGCTTTCTCCGCTGCCATGCGTCCCATTACCGGTCGCCGTGCCTGATCGCGACCGCCACCGGTCGAGCCCAGGATATGAATCAGGCGGCCGTAAGGAAAAAGAGAGATAGTTTCATAAAGCTTTTCTAAAGCTTTAGGCTCAAAGGAATAATCCACCATAGCAACAAAATCCTGACCAGCATCGATGAGCTCCATCTTCCCTGCTAGTCGTTTTACCTTTTCTAATCCAGAAATTATATTTTCTAAATCAAGCCCTTGATTCAATCCCACACTATAAGCGGCTAGAGCGTTGGCCGCATTGAAGTCACCAAGTAAATTCAGATGACAAGCGGTCCCATTTAGAAGTAAATCGATTCCCGAAATATCGGCCGAGGAAACTTCACCACGAACCGCGGTAAAATCTTTTAAATTAGCTTCACTGCTCAAATTCCGCACTATATCTTCGGGATTAAAATCTGATTTTAAAGAATAGGCAATTTTTACTTCGCTCCAAAAATTTAAAAAGTAATTAACGTGCTCATCATCGCCATTAGCAATAATTGTCTTTTGTACTCGCTGTAATCCTATTTTTTCCATGCCCCCTTTAGCGCGAGTGACTCTTTTGTCTTCACCAACATATTTATTTTTAAACCGCCTGAGATGAGCAAATAGTCGACCCTTAGCTTCCTTGTATTTTTCAAAGCTACCGTGCGATTCAATGTGTTCTGGATAAAGCCCAGTAAACACTAAGATATCGTAACTGATAAAGCGGTGACGAAATTGCTTAATACCCTCAGAGGTGGTTTCAATAACAGCGTAGCGGCAGCCATTTTTTGCCATACGCTTTATCATTCTTTGTATAAAAAACCGTCCCGGCATGGTCATCTTCTTATCATTCAACCATTCTTTTTCTCCATCGCAAAAAACAGCGGTCGAAGTAAAACCAGTTTTATATCCAGCCGCCTCAAGCATTTTAGCAATCAAATAAACAGTTGAGGTTTTACCGGCCGTCCCAGTTACTCCAATAATTATTAACTTGCGACTAGGAAACCCAAAAGTCAGGGCAGCCGCCAAGCTGAATATAAAATGATAAACCGGCTGTAAGGCGATAAATAATTTTTTAGGAATTAGTTTTTTTAATTTATTCAGCATTGTAAAAATATAAATGGACTAATAACAAGCGGATCGATACCAGGCAATCTATAACAAACGAGCCGAGAATAATTAATTTTTCATTTCTGGTTTTCTCAGTTGCGCAGTTAAATTTTCCGCATCAAGTTTATCCATCTGATCGATAATTGCTAAAATCTTATCGCGCACGATACCTTGTTCAGTTCTCAAGTCATCAATCTTGGAAATAGCTTCCTCTAACTGAGCACGAGAAGCCGGGTGATCATCTTCCGCCATTGCCTCAAATTCCTTAGACAAAAGTTTAATCTGCGTCTCTGCCTGCTTTATATCTTCTTTAAGAGAGAGGATTTGCTCTTTAGGAGACATCGCTGACTCCGGAGAAGGATCGCGACGATCGTAAGCCTCGCCACTTGATTCATCTCGAGAAAATTTTTCTGACATCATATTTTTATCTTTTAATAATTAATCCTCAAATAATTATCGCGCCCCTACCTGGCAAAAAACATTTCATCGTCATCATCTGGCGGAAAAGATGCACTCTTATCCTGCGTGTTTGTCGAGGGCTTCGCTTCTTTTTTCTTGGCTTCTCTAATTTCATCTAAAATTTCATCCTCATCTTCAATAGCTTCTTCTGTTTCTTCCGGCGTTAATTCTAACTCAGTAGCTAAGTCTTCATTTTCATCATCTTTATCGTCGCTTTTATCTGCACTATTATTTTCAATTTCATCTTCGTATTCGACTTCCACTTCTTCTTCGGGCACTTCCTCTATCTGATCGCTAACTTTACCCCTGCCAAAATCGAGAACGTCGTCATTACCCTCATTTTCATCTTCGTCTTCGTCTTCAGCCTCTGAACCAAAATAACTGCTAGGCGCTGGAGTTTGTGCGCGATTATGTAAAGGCATCGCACTGAAACCACCAGCTTCATAATCCTCACGACTAACCATAACTTCGCGTGGCTTAGAACCATTAGAAGGACCAATAATCCCGGCCTCCTCCAACATATCCAAAATCTTGGCCGCCCGACCATAACCAATAGAAAGACGGCGCTGCAACATAGAGGTCGAGGCCTTACTGGCTTTAATAATTATTTCTTTTGCTTCTTCAAATAATTCGTCTTCATCGCCGTGATTTCCATCCAAACCAACACCGGCAACACCACCGACTTTTTGGCGGTCAGTGATTCCCTCTAGATATTCGGCTTCGCCACTTCTTTCTTTAATATAATTAACAACATCATTAATCTCATTATCACTTAAATATGCTCCCTGAATACGTTTTGGCTTAGATAGCTCCGCTGTTGAAAAAAGCATATCTCCTTGACCAAGTAATTTTTCCGCACCCGAAGCATCAAGAATGGTTTTAGAATCCACAAGCGAAGCAACGGAAAAAGCGATTCTGGTTGGAATGTTGGCCTTGATTAAACCAGTAATAACATCAACACTCGGCCGCTGTGTCGCTAAAATCAAATGAATACCAATAGCACGCGACATCTGCGCTAAACGGATAATGGCCGCTTCCATTTCCTTGCCGGCCGTCATCATAAAATCAGCCAACTCGTCGATAATAAAAACAATGTAAGGAAGCTTTTCTGAAGATACTTGATTATAGGCCTGAATATTTTTCTTACCAGATTTGTTAAGAATGTCGTAACGACGATCCATTTCATTCAAGCACCATTTCAAAGAATTAATAGTTTTGGATACCTCAGTAATAACCGGGGTCAGTAAATGAGGAATACCGTTATAAGTCGGGAGTTCCACTCTCTTCGGGTCAACCATAATAAAACGAAGTTCATCGGGATTGTTTTGATATAGAAGACTAACTATAATTGCATTCAAACAAACTGACTTACCTGAATTGGTCGCACCAGCAACGAGAAGATGCGGCATTCGAGATAAATCGTATAACCAAGATGTACCGGCAACGTCTTTACCCAGAACAATGTGAAGATTATTCTTACGGTTCTTAAAAGAATCGTCTTCTAAAATTTCTCTTAAACCAACAATTGCCTTAGCGCGATTAGGAACTTCCACACCGACCAATGATTTTCCTGGAATTGGCGCTTCAATTCTAATCGGATGAGCAGCTAAAGCCAGTGATAAATCATTATTCAATGTGGTGATTCGAGAAAGCTTAACGCCTTCAGCAGGACGAAAAGTATATTGCGTAACTGTTGGTCCAACTTTTGTTTCTCCCATTTCAACATCGATACCAAATTTCTCTAAAGTAGTCTGTATTTTTTTGCCGTTAAGTTCAATGTCGCCACCAATAGCTTTAGAAAATTTATTATTCAACAGCTCTATCGGCAAATCTATTTTAATTGTTCGTTTTGGCCAAGCAATTTTTTCTTGAACCATTTTCTGATTCTTATGCTTAGCTGCCGGAACTGACACCTCTTCTTTATCGTCAACCTCCTCTTCTGCCGTTTCAACATCTCGCTTCTGCCAGGCGCTTAAAACTTCTTCTCGGGCTGATTCAATCAAGCCAACTCTTTCTTCTTCTTTTTCATCACTCTCATCCTCTTCAGAGCGAGAAAAAAGGGTACGGAAAAAAACAACAAAAGGTTTAAAAATTTTAGCAAAAAAACTTTCTCGACCAACTATTCTTGATAAAGAGGTGTTAAATACTAAAATCAAGGCAATAAGTAGTAGGGCAAGTAAAATGATTACTCCTCCCCAGAAACCGAAAATATAGAAAAAAGCACGACTAAAATAATAACCAACATAACCACCGCCCTCGCCTAGCCGGGCAACTTCTAGCCATTTTTCTGGGTCAATAAAAAAATGAAACAGGGTTTGATAAGAAACAAAAAGCATGCCTAAGCCGAAATAGTCATTAAGTTTCAAAGAGCGACGTTCGCGACGAATCAATAAACTGGCCCAATAGAAGAAGATTGCCGGTACTAACCATTTACCGCTGCCAAAAATTAACGCCAACCATTTAGACATAAACTCTCCAAAATTTCCTGACAAATCAAAAAGTCCAAGTAAGCTAATCAAGCCTAAAACTAAAAGCAAAACGATAACAATGCTTCGTTTCGCGCGATCATCCAGATCGAAATCCGGCAAAGATACATAATCCCAGGAATTTTGATTCTTTCTTCGTCTTCCCATATATTTCATTATAGCAAATTATAACGCGCAAACCCTAACGCCAACTATTTACCATTTATATTTAAGTCTTGTTTAACTTTTTGCAATAACTCTTCAGCTCTTTTAGGGTCGCTGTTGTATTTCAAGAATAAAAATACTGAAGTTCTAATGGCAGTCCAATCGTAATACAGCCGAATTCTCTCATCTAGTTGCTGACTACGCCTTACACCAGAAGCAGCAAAATAAGCATCTAGAAAAACTGTCTTCATCTTATCAGCCCAAGCCTGGTCAGAGTTCTTAACTACTATCTTATATTCCATCTGTTGCAGGAAGGTGCCAAGATCACGAGCAAAGTCTCCTAAACAAAAATCGGTAAAATCAATTAGACCAACCCGACCTTCTCCGGTCTTAATAATATTTTCCGTGTGCGCATCGCCGTGAATCAAATTCAGCTGAAGATTGGTTTGCATAAATTTTTCCTCCTTCTCAACTAAATACTGATATATTTTCAAAAAATCATCATCAAATTTTCCTTGATAGCGAACAGAGATTTCTTTAAGTGTTGTTTCCACTCCAGGAACAACCGTCTTAATGCGAGAATTAATTGGATTAAAATTAGCCCCCGCACCCGCTGGTACTTTGTGCAAGCGAGCGAATAGTTCCGCTGCCAAAGGAACCAACTTCTCCACTTCTTCATGATTCTTGGCGGCGATATAGTGGAGCAAATTCTCACCAACTATGCCGCGATAAAAAGTGCCGTGAAAATATTCAGAATAAAAGAGCGGACGAGGAATGTCGATATAGCCTTGGTTAAAATTATGGTTCCAGAGATATTTCATTGCTTGAAAAACATTTTCCCGTGGTTCTTCGCTGTGAGCAGAACAAACAACCATAATTTTAGTACGACGTCCGTCAGCTTTAGCGAGATAAACATCGAAGCCAATAACAACATGATAGGTAGTTGTCCAAACCATTTTCTTATAGGGTCGAATTATGACTTTGTCCACTCGGGAAAATTGCGGATAAAACGGAAGAAGATCAGTTTGAAACATTTTCAATACATAATCTTCGTCGAACAGGTTTAGAATCTTATTCATATTAATGATGTGCGGGTTGGTGCCTTAGGGCGCTTTTTTCCAATGCTTCCTCCAATGCTCCTCCCAAATCAGTTTTTTTATTTTTAAATATTGTTTTTCTGCTTTTAATTTATATTTCCTGGAACGCCTGTCATCCAAAGAACGAACAGCGCGAATCAAATCTTCTAAACCACGTTCAATGCCATCAGGATTCCAAGCATAGGGGCCAAAAATTTTGGAAAAATCACGTGCGCTTGCCCACCAAAAAGTACAACTAGCTAAACCGCGAACCAAGTGCCAACGATAATAGCGGTAATTACGGTCCTGTCGAAATTCTTTGTCCAAAGATAAAACTAAATTCGCTAGTCGCCAAAGCTGAACATGAATTTTATTCTTTTTATCTTGCCAGAGATTGAAATATTTTCCTGACGATAATTCTTTCCGACTAGATTCCCAGGAGCCGGATTTTATGGCAACCTCTTCCGGTTCAATTCCCTGACTAGATATCCAGTCAATAAAACCGGAAACGGTATCGGTTTTTAAGTCGCTACGCTTGGCTGCTCTTTCTAGCTCTCCGGTCGGATCTTGGTGGCGCAGTCCATACAATTCGGCATCGGTCGCGGTAATAATTATTTTCTCCTGGCGCTGTTCAGATTTTTCGTGGAGCAGTTTATCCGGCGGATAAGAACTGGAATAAGGACGATTGCGAAAAATTATCTTTAGACCGCTGTGCTTATCTAAATAGAAGCGCCTAAAATTAGGCCTCTCCAAGCCACCTGAAAAAGCGAACTCATCAAGAATAATCCATTTATAACCGAGCTCTTTTATTAATTTACCAACGGCCGGAGAATAAGCCATCTCTGGCAAAAAGAAACCGGCGGTCTTAAATTTTGAACCAAAAAAATGACGTAAAATCTTTTCATTCTCTTTTATTTGTCTGATGGTTTCAGAGGCAGGAATTAGCGGTAAAAGTGGATGATAAGCAGCGGTGGAAACTAATTCCAGTCTCTTAGAAGCAACTAAACTCTGCAGGCGATTAATAAAATCATGCTTACCCTCGTCTTCCAGGCGTAACAATAAACAACCAGAAATATTCCAAGTCATTTTTAAATTCTGATTCTCTTCCATTAAGCGGATTAAACGATAATAACTCTTATCCAAAGCCTGCTTGATACTATAAGAATCAATGTTCGCTGGTTGGTATAAATGTAGAAAATTTATCCATCTCATAGCTATCTTTTTAAGACTTTAAGATATAGCTCAACGTATTTTTTTGCCGGTATCTCCCAGCTATTAGACTGCTTCATCGCTCTTTTAACTAAATTTTTCCAAACACGCTTGTGCTTATAGTTTTCTAAAGCACGAACAACGGCTGCGTAAAACATATTGGCGTCCTCGGTTTTAAAAGTAAAGCCATTTCCTTTTCTATCTATCGGATTAAAATTATCAACAGTGTCATGAAGACCACCAATTTCACGCACTACCGGTATGCAGCCGTAGCGCATAGCAATCAGCTGATTAATCCCACAAGGCTCATGATTGGAAGGTAAAAGAAAAAGATCGCTGGCCGCGTAAAGTAGGGTTTCTAATTCCTGCTCAAAAGGCAACCAAATAATCTTCTTAGGGAATTTCCGCTGCAACTTCTTAATCGGCTGAATATATTCCTTGCTGCCATCGCCCATAAAAACTAACTGTAAGTCCATCTTTAAAAGCGGTTCAATTACCTTCAGTATCAAGTTAAACCCCTTTTGAAAAGTTACGCGCGAAGTTGTGCAGAGCATAGGCACCAAAGGATTAATTGGTAAGCCAATTTTCTGCTGTAAAAATTTTTTATTTTCCCCCTTGTTCTCAAGCGAGTCAGCATTATAAACTCGATGTATCTGATCGTCTTTTTCAGGATTGTAAGTATTGTAATCAATGCCATTAATAATTCCTAGCAGTTTACTCGAGCGATTCTTAAGAATACGATTTAAATCTTGACCAAATTTCTTAGTCATTATTTCTTGGCGATACTGCTCGCTAACGGTATTAATGATGTCTGCCGAAAGGATGGCTCTTTTAGCAAAATTAATATTTTCTATCCTAGGATCATCCAGGTGCGGTACGCGACTACGACCGTAATCTTTATCTTCTGGTTGTATCTCCCACCAGTTATGACCAAACTGAAAGATTAGATTATGAATAGTAAAGACCGTCTTAGCCTGCTTGAGGGTTTTAGAATAACGAAAATCTGTTTTTAAATAGTAAGGCACCATGCCTGATTGCCAATCATGACAATGAATAATATCAATCTGTTTCTTCAGTAAAGACAAAAGCTTCAAAGAGGCCACGTTAAATACTAGAAAGCGTGCGTTTTCTCGAGGAGAGCCATAGATTTTCTTATGCTTAGAAAAAAATTGCTTACACTCTATAAAATAGACTGGCAAATCTTCCATGAGATAGCCCTGCCAATAATTAACTTTGATACTCTCACGACTATTTAGACGCAGATTAACATCCTCAAAAATCAATTTTAAATTCCTCTCCTTCTTATCAATTAAGCGGCCATATAGCGGAGTAATGATGGAGACATCATGCCCAAGGCGACGCAAAGCTTTAGGCAAGCTGCGAGTAACATCTCCTAGTCCTCCGGTTTTGGAATAAGGCGCGACCTCTGAAGCAATATGGACTATCCTTAATTTTTTTATCTTAGGCATAATTTAGAATTTAAGGCGCAAATAGCTACTGCTAAAGCATCAGCAGCATCATCTGGGCGCGGTAACTTATCAAGATGCAAAATTAACTTAACCATTTTTTGAACCTGCGTCTTACTCGCTTGTCCGTAAGCAGTCGCTGCCTGTTTTACTTGTGAAGGCGTGAATTCAAAAATAGGTAATTTATTCTGGGTTAAAGTAAGAAGAGATACTCCGCGGGCCTGTCCGACTATCAAGGCCGTTCTGACATTCTTATTAAAAAAAAGTTGTTCGATAGCAGCGGACTGCGGTTTAAATTTTTTAATAATCTTATCAAGCTCCTTATGTAAGATTTCTAATCGAGCTGGTAAGCTTTCCTTGGCACCCGTTTTGATAGTTCCATAACCGAGACAGGATAATTTACCGCCATCTTCTTTGATGATGCCATAGCCCGTGTCGGCGATACCGGGATCTAAGCCGAGAATTATTTTTGTCATTTTATTTACTAAATAATATTCGTATAGTAATCATTAACATCTTCATTGTCTTCTAGTTCATCCATAAATTTTTCCAAACGAGCACTGTCTTCAGCACTTAAACTAGTCTTGTCTTTAGCAACATATTCTATTTCTGCCTGTTCTATTTTCAATCCTTTGCTTTCTAAAAACTCCTTAACTAATTGCATGTCCTTAACTTCCGTATAAACAACTATGCCCTCCTCTTCTTTAGAAAAATCTTCAATACCTTGGTCTATCAACTCCAACTCCAGCTCTTCATTGCTCAAATGCTTGGCCTTTATTTCTTCTTGTGGCAAGCGCACTACACCTAACTGGCGAAAATTCCACATAACAGCTCCGAAAGCGCCACCATTTTTAGTAAAAATATGACGCACGCTTGAGCCACTGCGATTTTTATTGTCAGTCAAACACTTAACGATGACTTGAATACCCGGCGGGAGGATGCCTTCATATAAAAGTTCTTCTACCTGGTCGCCTCCTAGTTCGCCAGTTCCTTTCTTGATTGCTCTTTCAATATTATCTTTCGGCATATTAGCCGAACGAGCCTTATCCATAGCGGCCCGTAATGAAGGATTGGCATCTGGGTCGCCGCTTTTTCTAGCGGCGATAGTAATAACGTTGGCTAACTTGGTAAAAATAGCACCTCTTTTCGCGTCGACAATTGCTTTCTGGCGATGCGTTGTCGCCCATTTAGAATGTCCGGACATATTCTTATTCACTTAAAAAGTTAAAATACCGAAAAACGCATTTTCCAGCTAAGGCTACTGTATCGCAAATTGAAATAAAAATCAAGATGAATTATAATGAAAATATAATAAAATAAAGCAAAAATATGAAAAATATAAGTTTGCCGAACCTGGATGAGAGTGTTATTGTCGCACTTAGTCACTTCATTAAGAATCCACCCCCTAAACTCAAATTAAAAAGTGAAGGTCTTCCCTTTGTAGTCGGTAGTGGCAATGCTTATAATACCGGCAAAATTATTTTTTCTGGACAACCTGCCATATTCGCAAACGAGAGTGATTTCCGTCAAAAATTAATTGGACACAAAAAGTTAATCAAATCAGGCGTTATCAAGCAAGCCATCATAATTTCAGCTTCTGGAGAAAAGGACGCTGCCTGGGAAATAAAAGAAGCAAAAAAACAAGGATTAGAAACCATTCTTCTCACCTGTAGTCCTAACTCGAGCGGCGCAAAACTAGCTGACAAGACTATTGTCTACAGCAAAATTCCCGAACCGCAAACTTACAATATTTCTACTTATTTAGGAATGATAATATCAAAAAGTGGCGAAAGCGCTACCGCCATTAAACATTTCATTCAAAAGCTGCGCTTACCGAAAAATTACGGATCTTACCAGGCATATTCTTTTATCGTGCCCGACGAATTCGCTGAAATCACACCGATGTTAGACATTAAAAAACACGAACTATTTGGCCCGCATCTTTCTCTTCGTGCTTTCAGCCAGGGCGATGCTCGACACGCTAAATTTGTCATGCCCTGGGAAAAAGAGTTGGTTATCAGCTTGGGTGAAAATAAATTTTTTGGTCTCCCGTCACAGCGTCTAAAAATTAAAACTCCTTCAAAAATCGATGCTGGTTTTGTCATGGCCTTAACTTATTATCTTATTGGTCGTATTCAAAAAGCCAAAACGCCTTATTACAAAAAGAATATCGCTCGCTACTGCCAGGAGGGGCCAAAAGCTTACGGAAAAAAGGAGCCTTTTGACTTGATTGTTCCCGGGAATTAATCCTTGTTAACTATAAAATATAGAGGTTATTCCTTGATACAAAAATCCCGCAATTACTTGCGGGATTTTTTATTACACGATTTAATTAAATTAATTTTTCTTTCCCTGGTTTCTGACTTTTTCAATTTCGGCAGCTATTGTTTTTGCGTCAGCTAAATAATAACTCTTAATAGGTTTATAATTTTTATTTAATTCATAAACCAAAGGAATGCCGGTAGGAATATTTAATTCCATAATTTTGCCAACAGGAATTTTGTCGAGATATTTGATAAGCGCTCTAATGCTATTACCGCTCGCGACGATAATTATTTTTTCTCGTCTCTTCAGGCGCGGCAATATTTCTTCTTGCCAAAAAGGAACAACGCGGCCAACAACATCTTTCAAGCTCTCTGCTTTTGGAACAGTTATGTTTTTATATTTTAAACTTTTCGCTTGATTATATTTATTATTCTTATCAATCTCTGGCGGGCGCACAGAATAGCCGCGACGCCAAAGCATCACTTGCTTCTCACCAAATTTTTCCGCCATTTCTTTTTTATTTAGCCCCTGCAAGTTGCCATAATGTCTTTCATTCAAGCGCCAATCGGTAATAATCTCAATTTTATTTTGCCTCATTGCCGCTAAAGATAAATCTAAAGTCTTGGCTGCTCGACGTAAATATGAAGTATAGGCAATATCAAAAATAAAACCATTTTTTAATAATTCCTTGCCTGCCCGACGCGCCTCATCTCTTCCTTTTTTCGTCAAATCAACATCCGTCCAGCCAGTAAACAAGCCTTTTTTATTCCAGGTGCTTTCACCATGACGTAACAAAACAATCTTATGCATAAAAAATAAATTTTATTTTTTTATTGTTTCATTATATCATAATTGACGATAAAAGTTTAAAAGTGATAGTATAAAGTTAGTTTAATCATTTTCTTATAACAAGCTCTAAAGTTAGCCAATTTAAGAAAATAGCCGTAGAAAGCGGCTTAATCGTCATTAAGGCGCTAAAAATTCTTAATCGCCTACTGACCAGAATATTCCGGCTCATAGCCGGCTTTTTTCGCTTATTCTTCAGAATTTTTTTCCATCGTTTATTAGTCAAAATTTATTTTGAAGTCTTTCGTTTTCGAAAAAATAATCTACAAGGAAAAACTTCTTATCAATTCTTTAAAAAAAATCTGTCGTTCTTGTTTATAGTTATCATGTCCATCACTCTGATAACGACTAATACTAGAGACCGTAATCGCGCCCAGGCAGCCCCAGAAAGCAAAATTTCTAAAACTATCATGGCTGATTTAGTTAGAAGCGAGTTTAGCTACTTGGGCGATGAAGAGCTTATCGAAGAATCTTATACGCCTGGAATCCTCAAAACAATCGGACAAGAAAAATATTATTCTGATTCCATCGCGGCCATCAAGAAGCAGCCGGCCTTAAGCGGCGACAACCTTACAGATGGATTTAATCCATTAATCCTTATTAATGAAGAGGCGATGGCAGTTAAGCCGCGCATCATCGGCTCCAGCTTCACTACCGAACAAGAGCTAGTCCCAGAAAAAAGAACAGAAATAGTTTTATATACCGTACAAAAAGGCGATGCGGTGAGCACAATTGCGCAACGCTTCGGAGTAACTATAAATACTATTTTATGGGCCAACAATCTCGGTGCCTATACTTTAATTCGCCCGGGTGATGTTTTAACTATCCTGCCCGAAAGCGGCATCCTACATACCGTTAAAAGTGGTGACACTATTTCTAGAATCGCTAGAACATACGATGTAGAGGAGGACAAAATTTTAACTAGCAATCAGCTCGCTTCAGTCTTAAAAATAGGTGACCAATTAATGATTCCCGGTGGACGAAAGATTATCGTAGCAGCCGCACCTAAGCCTGCGCCTGTTCAAAGTAACACCACTGGAATAGGAATTATCCGCGACTTAGTAAAGGCGCCAGATGCACCAATAACAGTATCGAGCGATGATAAAATGGCTTGGCCAACGGAGGGCAATAGAATTACTCAATATTTCTCTTGGCGCCACACCGGCTTAGATATCGCTAATAAAACTGGCACGCCTTTATACGCCGCTGAAGCTGGAACAGTAGAATCTGCTGGCTGGAATAATGGCTATGGTTACAATGTTGTTATCGACCACGGCGGTGGCAAGAAAACCAGATACGCTCATGCCAGCAAGATGTTCGTTAAAGCTGGAGACTCAGTTTCTCGTGGCGAAAACATCGCCGCTATGGGCTCAACCGGTTGGTCGACTGGACCTCACATCCATTTTGAAGTTATAATAAATGGAACAAAACAAAATCCTCTTAACTACATAAAATAGTATGCTTAAAAACATTTTAATCGGCTCTGTCATCTTGGCGGCCGGTGCTTTCCTGGTTATCAAAACTGAGTGGTTCATTAGCAACTTCGGACGCATTACTTGGTTTGAAATGAAACTAGGAACAGAGGGCGGATCAAGATTAGGCTACAAACTTGTCGGCATTGCCCTTTTAATTTTCGGTTTAATAATCTTTACTGGCGGTGGCAATGATTTAATGGCCTGGATGCTTGCTCCTATTTTGAAATTTAGCAATCCTTAAGAAACATCCAGAATAAGTGTCCAGAAAAGGCGCCTAGAACAAGTGTTTGCGTCCCCTTATTGACCAAATCTTTATCACTTGATAATCTTTCTACAGTCCTCTGCACCGATAAAGTGCTGATGGGCCCTTAGCTCAGCTGGCTAGAGCACCTGCTTTGCAAGCAGGGGGTCAAGGGTTCGAATCCCTTAGGGTCCACTAATAAAAACAACCCAAACTGCTTTGGGTTGTTTTTATTTGTTGCTGGCTTGCCTGAGGGATTCAAATGCCGGAGCGATGTGCGGAGTCCGCCAACTGGCGGACGAACGCACCGCGAGGCCGGGTCGGGGCGCTTAGTGAGCAACGAGCGAAGCGAGGAAGCGAGACTTAGCGACCGTGACCGAATCCCTTAGGGTCCACTAAATAAAAAGTCTCTGTTTCAGGAGGCTTTTTTTCTTACTTAGAAACCCGAAAGAGCAGGGCTGTTGATAATTATATCTTGACTTTCCCTGACGAGAGTATAAAATAAAGACAAATCGTAACATCATGAGCGTATTTCCGTTTTTGGACGAACCATTATCGTTCAATTGCAATGCTTGCGTGCTATTGCCGCAAAACAGAGGAAAAGCTCCAGCAGTGAGATCGGCGACTAAAAAAAGCGAAAATTCATCGTTCGATCAAGGGTCTGAAAAACCTTAAAAAGCTGCTTTGGAGCAAATCAAACACGCCTTAACGGGCAGCTCTACGAAACTACAAAATAGTTTCAGTGATATTTGCCGATGTTCCAATTTAACCTAAGCGCCCTAAACCAAACTGGGCGCTTTTTTCTTTGCCAAACTCATCTTTTCTCTTTATAATTAAAACATGTCTAAAACAAAGCCCAAATTACTTATTATCGACGGAAATGCCATTATTCACCGCAGTTTTCATGCCTTGCCGCCAACTTTAAGGACCAAAGAGGGGGTCCTGGTTAATGCTGTTTACGGCTTTTCTTCCTTTCTACTTAAATCTCTTGGGGAATTTCGACCAGAATTTATCATTTTAACTCTAGATAAATCTGGACCAACCTTCCGCCACGAGGCCTTCGCTGACTACAAGGCAACCCGCGTTAAAGCGCCGGATGAATTATACGAGCAAATTCCCTTAGTCAAAGAAGTGGCCCTTGCCTTTGATATTCCTATTTTTGAAAAAAGTGGTTTTGAGGCTGACGATTTAATCGGCACCCTATGTCTTCAAGCCGAAGAAAAAAAGAATCTGGAAACAATTATTATTACCGGCGACATGGACACCTTGCAACTGGTTAATGACAAGGTGAGGGTGTATACAATGAGTCGCGGTTTTTCAGAAAGCGTCCTTTATGATATTGATGGTGTTAAGGCTAGATATAACTTATCGCCACAACAAATCATAGATTATAAGGCCTTAGCTGGCGACCCGAGTGACAATATTCCTGGCGCTAAAGGAATCGGCGCTAAAACAGCAACTGAACTATTAATTAATTTCCAAACTATTGAAGGAATTTATCAGGCCGTCTCAAAAGAAGACTCAAAAATTAAAGCGCGCACCCTAGAACTTTTAACAGAATCAAAAGACAATGTGTTTTTAAGTAAAGAGCTGGCTACAATAAATTGTCAGGCGCCAATTGCATTGTCTTTAGATGAAGCACGTTTTGCTGCCTTTGATTTAGACAAGGTTTTACAAATATTTAGTCGACTTGAGTTTCGTTCTCTTTTAGATAAGGCTAAACTGCTGCGCGACCGTTTACAAAAAGATGGCGGACAAGAGTCTGAGGCAACGAAGGAAGCGAAATTAGAAAAAAAACAGGCAGGTACCACTTATAATTTTTTACAAAGTGACCAAGAAATAAACAAATTCTTAAAACAGCTAGCAATTAAAAAAAGTTTTGCTTTTCATTTAGAAAGTGCTGCCTATCCTAACGGCAATCGAGAAATTATCGGCGTTGCTTTTTCCTTTGCTCCGCAAGAAGCCTATTTTCTTAGCTTAGATAAAAACCGATTACTACTTCTGCGGCCTATTTTAGAAAATGAGAAAATAAAAAAAATCGGTCATG
Source organism: uncultured Gammaproteobacteria bacterium (assembly GCA_964350915.1). Lineage (GTDB taxonomy): Bacteria > Patescibacteriota > Patescibacteriia > Patescibacteriales > UBA12465 > UBA12465. The sequence goes on from CAYGLM010000007.1 coordinate 22,719, forward strand.
ATCTTAAATCTACCTGGCGACTTTTAAAAAATAATGACATTTACCTTGCCGGCCTAGATTTTGATATTATGTTAGCCGCTTACCTATTAAACCCGGGGGAAAGACGTTATAACTTAGAATCGCTAGCTTTTTCTGAATTAGGTATAGATAAATTGACCAGTGCCGATATTAACGCTGAGGCGCCAAAGCAGCTCAGCCTAGATTTCTCTCAGCCTGATCCAGTAAAACTCAGTCTTTTCGCTTGCGAAACAGCTGATCTTATCGGCCGGCTCCACGAAGCCTTAGCTGCAAAATTACAAAACGAAGGATTAAAATCTGTGTTTCAAGACATCGAAATGCCATTAATTGCCGTTTTAGCTACCATGGAAGATAGAGGAATAAGCTTCGACGCGACTCCCATCTTAAAATTACAGACGGAAGTTAAAAAAAGAATCAAACAACTAGAAAAAGAAATTCATCGTCTATCTGGCAAAGATTTTAATATTAATTCTACTAAACAGTTACAGGAAATTCTATTTACTGATTTGGAAATACCAACCACCGGACTGAAAAAAACAAAGACTGGAATTTCTACGGCCGAAGAAGAGTTAGAAAAAATTCGTGATTTCCATCCGATTATTTCCTTGCTGCAAGAATACCGAGAATTAACTAAATTAGAAAATACTTACCTTAGTGCCCTACCGCAAATGGTCGACGCTAAAACTGGAAGAATCCATACTAATTTTAATCAAACCGTAGCGGCAACTGGACGCCTATCTTCCGCTGACCCTAACTTACAAAATATTCCCACCAGAACTGACGAGGGGCGACAAATCAGAGCCGCTTTCGTGGCTAGTCCTGGTTTCATTCTGGCTGGCTTTGACTATTCGCAAATTGAATTACGTTTAGCGGCTCACTTATCGAAAGACCAGGCAATGATTGAAGCTTTTAGGTCCGGGGCCGATATTCATACTGCCACGGCCGCCAGTATAAACGGCGTCGCTATTAAAGAAGTAACTAAAGAAATGCGTCGGGCTGCTAAAGCCAC
>CAYGLM010000007.1:23845-27666 GCA_964350915.1 uncultured Gammaproteobacteria bacterium
CTTCAAGTTCATGATGAATTGATTTTTGAAATTAATCCGGCTAAACTTGAATATTACTCTGAGCGCATCAAGAAAATAATGGAAGGCGCGATGGAATTATCCGTCCCTATCGTCGTAGAAAATGCTCAGGGAAATAATTGGGGAGACTTGAAATAGATTAACGTCGAAGCGACGGCTCTAATCCCTGTTAATATCACATAAAACAAATATGCTGGAGAAAAAAATAAAAATAGCACTATTAGGATTAGGCTTAGACAATCAAGCCCTGTTGGCGTTACTTGATAAAAATCAAGCACCAGTTGAAATTACAATTTGCGACTTTAGATCTAAAGACAGACTGCCAAAAATAAAAATCAAAAATCTAAAATTATCTTACCAGCTCGGTCCTGATTTTAATCGCAATCTGCATAATTTTTCCCTGCTTTTCCGTTCACCCGGCTGGCCTATTGCTTGCCCCGGAATCCAAGCCGCTCTTAAATCTGGTAAAACGAAACTCTCTAGTCCGCTTAACCTGTTTTTTAATTTAGTGCCAACAAAAAATATCATCGGCGTCACCGGCAGTAAAGGCAAGGGTACAACCGCGACTTTGATTTATGAAATAATTAAGCAACATTTTAAAGGAGATAGAAAAGTTTTTCTAGGTGGAAATATTGGCATCCCACCTTTGTCTTTTTTAGAAAAAATCAAACCAGAAGATTATGTGGTCCTTGAATTATCTAGCTTCCAACTAGAAGATTTGGAATTTTCTCCACGTTGGGCCGTGATGACAAATATATTTAAAGAACATTTATCTCCAGCTGACCCCAATAATCCAAACTTCCACTCCTCTTTCTCTAAATACTGGCAAGCTAAATTAAATATTGCTAAACACCAGCAAAATAAATTTTTCTTTGCACATCAGTCTCTCTCTGCTAAATTAAAAAAAGAGACCTTATCTGGAAAAATTATTTATTTTCAAGAAAGTAATCTAAATTCAAAGCTATCCGGAGTATATAACCGCCAAAATATTGCCGCCGCTGTTTGCGTGGCCGAGCAACTTAAAATTAAACCAGCAACTTATCGGGCCGTTGTCGCTAGATTCAAGAATTTAGAACATCGCCTAGAATTAGTCACGGCAATAAATGGGGTAAAATATTTTGATAACAGCTTCGCAACAACACCAGAAAGCACGGCTCTAGATTTACAATCTTTCTCTGGACGAATTATTCAAATTGCTGGTGGCGCTGATAAGGGAGCTGACTTTAAGCCACTCAGTAAAATCATTAAACAAAAAACAACTCATTTAATTCTTTTGCCTGGTGAAGGTTCAAGACGATTGGAAATAAATCTAAAAAATATTTCTTTTCCAAAAACGCGCTTATCAAAAGCAAAAAATATGCAGGAAGCAGTTACTCTTGCTAAAAAATTAGCTCGGCCAGGCGACATTGTTTTACTTTCAACCGCTTGCGCTAGTTTTGGCATATTCAAAAATTACAAAGAACGTGGCGATTTATTTAAAAAATATGCCCGCCAAAAATAATAAACCAGGCAATAATAATATGCCCGACAAGAGCGGCGATAAATACTGTGCTCCAATCGGCGTTTTCGATTCTGGCTTAGGCGGGCTAACCGTTTTAAAACATCTTGCTAAGAGCCTGCCTCAATATAACTATTTATATTTAGGAGATAATGCCCGCGTTCCTTACGGCGAAAAATCTACTCAGACCATATATGAATATTCATGCGAAGCCGCTGAATTCTTTTTCCGCCGCGGTTGCCGTCTAATCATTATTGCCTGCAATACTGCTTCTGCTCAGGCTCTTCGACGCTTACAGGAAGAATTCTTACCCGTTCATTATCCTGATAGAAAAATATTGGGCGTCATTAGGCCACTAGCAGAAAAGTTTTCCCATCATAAATTATCCGCTGTCGGCGTCATCGGCACTAAGGCCACTATTTCCTCTGACGTCTACACAACTGAGATTCATAAATTAAATCCGAAAATACGCGTTGAACAAAAAAGTACGCCGCTATTAGTTCCCTTAATTGAAGAGGGCTGGGCAAAAAAAGCGGAAACAAAAATGATTCTCAGAAAATACTTGCGACCACTAAGAATGAAGCAGATTGAAGCTCTGATTCTGGGCTGCACACACTATCCTTTTTTACTTAAAGAAATTCGAAAAATAATGGGCAGAAAAATAAGCGTACCTGATCCAGGAGAAGTAGTCGCTGCTAGTTTAAAAGCCTATCTAGAACGTCATCCTGAATTAGACATAAAACCGTCTCAGCAACCACAAATAAATTTCTATACTTCCGACGACCCCGCCACCTTTAAAAATCTTGGTGAAAAATTTCTCGGACAGCAAATAGATAATATTGAGCACGCAGAAATTAGCGGATTATCACCACAAACGTAATATATAAGTACTTATGATTATTTTCCTATACGGCGCCGATTCTTTTCGGTCTCGACGCTTGCTCCAAGAAATGAAAGAAAAGTTTATCAGAGAAATCGATGCCGAATCGAATAGCTTAGACGTGATTGACGGCCAGGCTGCTGATTTAAAAATGATTGATTCTAAAATTAATACTGGCTCGCTCTTCACCCGTAAACGTCTAATAGTAATTGAACAAATATTCAAAAATAAAAAAACAAAAATCTTTAGCGAGCTAGCTGCTTATCTGCCCAAAGTAGCAGATGATGATAATTTAATTCTAATTTTTAAAGACGAATTTCCTGATAGCAAAGCCTCCTCTCTTAAAGCAGATGCTAAAAAACTTTTCTCTTTTTTAATCAAACAGAAATATGTTCAGGAATTCAAAAAACTAACACCACCCGGACTTCTCTCCTTTATTAAGCTAGAGGCTAAACAATACGGCAAAGAAATCGGTGCGCCAGCTGCTACTGAATTAGCTAAAAGAACGAATGGAGATCTTTGGTTAATTACACAAAGCATCAAGAAGGCAGCCTTCGGTCATGATAGCAATATTATTAGTTTGGAAAATATTAAAGAGGCGTCTGTTGAAACTTTTAACGAAGATATTTTTGCTTTAACTGACGCCATCGGCGCTAAAAATAAAAGAGCAGCTTTAAAAATATTAGAAGAACAGTATGCTGCTGGCTTAAGTGATGAATATTTATTGGCCATGTTCAGTCGTCAAATTAAAATTTTGATTCAGGTTGAAGCGGCTGCTTCTTCTGGCTTAAAACCAGAAATGATTGCTAGTCAACTCAAACTTCATCCTTTCGTTGTCAAAAAAAGTTTGGCGCAGAGTAAAAACTTTTCCAGTCAGCAGTTAAAAAATTATTTTAATCGCTTAATCGCCCTTGATCGCGCCAATAAAGCCGGTGGCAACACCAAGACCGAATTAACACTGCTCTTAGCCGAACTATAGAACTGCTCAACCCTTGCCTTTTTATTTATTATTTGTTATATTCTTATTCAGAATTTCGCCAACCGAAAATAAGGTTTTTTTTATTAAAAATCGGGCAATTAGCTCAGTTGGTTAGAGCGCAACACTGATAATGTTGAGGTCGGAGGTTCGAATCCTCCATTGCCCACTCTAAAAATATAGCGGGATAGAGCAGTTGGCAGCTCGCCAGGCCCATAACCTGGAGGTCGTCGGTTCGAGTCCGACTCCCGCAACAAAAACTGACTTTGACAACAGGCCTCGGTAGCTCAGTGGTAGAGCAAAGGACTGAAAATCCTTGTGTCGTCAGTTCGATTCTGACCCGGGGCACAGTGAGATATCCAAATATTCCGTACCTAGCGGCGGATTATTTTTATATACGGGGTGTGGCCCAGTTGGTCTAAGGCGTCTGGTTTGGGACCAGAAGATCG
>CAYGLM010000008.1:0-1104 GCA_964350915.1 uncultured Gammaproteobacteria bacterium
GTCGGCTGATATTGATGGTGAAGAAGCGTTTAAAGTAGCCTCTCAACAAGAAAATGTTAAGAAATGGTTGGAAGGAAAGGAAATAATTAAGAAGATTTTCGTGCCAGGTAAATTACTTAATATTGTTATTAGAATATAGTCGATAAAACGATGGTGACAGCTAAGACAAATGAAAGATTTATTATCAAAAACTAAAGAGATTTGCCGTTTATTTGAAATTAAACCCGAAAGATCAAAGGGGCAGAATTTTTTAGTAAATAGCCGAGCTTATGATGATGTAGTTGACGCGGCAGATATAAGCACGCAAGATGAAGTTTTAGAAATCGGTCCGGGACTAGGGTTTTTAACAGTGCGCTTGGCGGCGAAGGCAAAAAAAGTAATTGCAGTCGAACTTGATGACAAACTAGCTCGCTATCTTGAGCTCGGTTTCGCCGCAAATGACGAAGAAAAAGTTAAAATAATTAATCAAGATATTTTGAAATTTAATCCCGCCTCTGAACTAGCCGATGGCTATAAGATAGTGGCTAATCTTCCTTATAACATTACTTCGATTTTTTTGCGTAACTATTTATCAGGCAATATCCGTCCGGCCAGCATGGTTTTAATGCTTCAGAAAGAGGTAGCTAAAAGAATAATTGCCACGCCAGGAGAGATGAGCGTCTTAGCAGTTTCCGTGCAACATTATGCTGACGCTGAAATAGTTAGATTAGTTCCGGCTGCAAATTTTTGGCCAGAACCAGAGGTGGAAAGTGCGATTATTAGAATGGTTTTAAAGGATGCTAAATTTTCTCAGGAAGATGATAGACGTTTTTTTCGCCTTATTAAAGCTGGATTTAGTGCGAAGCGGAAAATGCTCAAGAATAATCTAGCTGGAGGATTAAAATTAGAGAGCAGTATTATTGAAACAGCTTTGAAAAAATCAAAAATTGAAAACGGCGTGCGCGCCGAAGACTTGAGCCTAGAGCAGTGGTACCAATTATTTGCGGCGTTAAGCGAATTTATGGTATAATAAAATCAAAATTCATCATCTGATGCGATTTGATTTTACATTATGGCACTCAACAATTTTTCTGATAATCAGGCGGGTGACCAAGGGTTCAAGAA
>CAYGLM010000008.1:1204-24938 GCA_964350915.1 uncultured Gammaproteobacteria bacterium
GGCATATCTGATAAGGATGAAATTGAGCGGGGGACTAACCCTAATTGTCCAGAGGGACAAGATTGTTTTTCCTTAAATAATTTTACGGCTCAACCGGAAGCGCCTCAAGGCAGCGGCTTGTCAGAAGAAATGTTGCCTGGTCTTGGTGATATAGGATTAACTGAAGAAATTACTGAAGAAGATATGCGCCAGGCCCTGGCCGGAGAAATGGACGCGGCTACTTTGCGTCAATTGCTTTTAGAAAGTGGCGCCGATAAAGAGGTTCTCGATCAGATTAGTGATGAGGATTTATTGCAAAGCTATCAAGAAGTTTTAAATAATAACAATGAAGAAGAATAATATGCTGCCTTCTTTGCCTCTTCAAAAGAAGCGCCTATCGGCAGGTAAAAAAATTACGGTTTTTTTGCTGTTTTTTATTTTTATCGCTTCAGCAATTTTTACCCCAATAAAGCCAGCGCAAGCACAGCTGGTAGTCACTGATATTCCTAAATTAGTTTGGGATAAGGTTCAGGATGTAGCTAAAACCTTATGGCGCAAAGGAGGTTCAGTCGCTTTCCAACAAACTCTACGCTCTGCTTTAAATAAGATTGCTTATGATACCGCGAACTGGGTCGGTTCAGGTAAACAGGGACAGAAACCCCTGTTTGTTACCGAGGGCTGGGGTTCTTATATGGCGCGCATCGGCGACGAGGCGGCGGGTGAATTTTTAGAAAGATTTGCCAGTAACTGGTCTGTTTCTACTGGCAGTGGCCATACTATGAACTTATGCCAACCTTCCTCTATTGATGTAAAAGTCAGAATTGCTTTGGGTCTAGCTAACCAGCAGCGTCCGCAAGGGCCAAATTGTACAGCTACACAGATGGTTTCTAATTGGAAGACGGCTGCTCAGAAATATACCGATTTTTCCGACCCTAATTATTTAAAAAAATTTGTAAATATTTTTGATCCAGTTTCCAGTGATTTAGGCATATTTATTACCGCTAGCACGGATATGTCTAAAAAAGAGCTGGAGGCTAGTAAGTCAGCCCAAACAATCTTGCTTGGTAAGGGTGGCTGGCTGGACGCCTCTTCTATCGCAGGCACACCAGGCTCTTTACCGAATCAGGCGCAGTTACAGACCGAGCTCGCCTATCAAAGCTATGCGGCTAACTTCAATCGTTATACCGGAGATGCCTTTATTGATGCCGCTAATATTTTCTTGAATCAATTGGCTATCGCTTCTTTTAATCGCTTAGTCCAGAATTTAGGGAAGAAAAATCCTAGCGCCCCTTCATCTAGTCCGTCGCTCGGATTTGAGAGTGATCCAAGTAGTACAGGCGGCGAGAGTGCCTTAAAATCAGCTACCATGAAGCTGATTCAGCCCAATTTTGGAGTTAAGGCCGATTACAGTATTTTATCTGAATTAATGATGTGTCCGGATAAAAACAACCCCGGACCGACTAATTGTGTTATTGATAATAAGTTCATGCAGGCGATTTCCGAGCAGAAGACTGTAGCTGAGGCTTTGCAAGAAGGTTATTTGAATGGTAGCTGGCAGTTTTTAATCGATGGTGGTCCGGGAAGCTATGAGAATAGTTATTCTTGGAGAAATGTTTCTATTTTAAGAAAATATCGTATCGTCCCAGCTAGTTGGGAGGAGGTATTTAGGAAAATGGAAAGAATCGCCACCCAATCTTTAAGTGAGCCAGCAAGATTTCAACCTAAAAAAGCCACTTTAATGGATTTGGTTTCTTGTTTTAGTCCTTACGATGATTTTAATCAATTTAGTTCTCAATTTGATGCTTCTGACCAAGCCTGGTGTACCGGCTTAGTGGATCCATATTGGGTTTTGAAAGCTCCTCTTAATTTTTGTAAAAAAGAAGGTGTCAGCTCTCAAATAATTAATAAATTTGTCATTCCTTCGCAACCAGCTTTTGGCACAAATCCTTATATTCCTAGCACTGTCAATATTTTAAGAGCGGAAAATTATTGTGCCGACCACCAGACTTGTATTAAAGAAGCAAAAGATGGCAGCTGTGTCGCCTATGGTTATTGTAATGAGGAGAAAAGAACTTGGAGTTTTGACGGTGACAGTTGTGAGCCAATTAATAATACTTGCCAAGCTTTTGTTAATTCTAGTTCTAGGCAGAGAGTCGCTTATTTAGAAAACACTCTTGATTATGAGGGTTGTAGTGCGGAAAACGCTGGTTGTAAACAATATTCTAATGTAGGAGCTTACGACACGGTTAGAGGAACGGTTGCCTGGAATCCTTCTGGCAGTATATATTTTAATAATAAAATTGAAGATTGTACTTCTCGAGATGAGGGGTGTTCAGAATTTATTCGTGTTAAACCAGCCTGGGGAGCTAACTTAGTTATGAATTCGGGCTTTATTAATGATCAAGTGGGTGCCTCGACTACCGGCAACTTACTGAATGATTGGCCGGTTTCAGCTTCTAGGGCGACCATTGTTGATGCTACTTTAGAACCGGGAGGAAATAGTGGCAAAGCTTTGAAATTAGAAGGCGGCTCGGTTTCAGTTTATTCTAATGCCGCCAATTCTTTACTGCCTACCAATCTTGATGTTATAGAAGGGCAGATTTATACCGTGAGTGCTGATGTTTATCTACAAGGAGGCAGTAAAACAGCCATTTCTTTAGGAAGTGGTACTGCTAATTTAACATATGAAAGTCAGGCTAGAAATGCGTGGCATCATATTAGCGTATCCAGGCCGATTGGCGCTGATTTCAATAGTCCTAGTTTTACAATCTCTGCTGACGGTACTCTCTATGTGAAAAATATTAAATTTGAAATGAGCGGATGGGATACTGGCTATAGTTCTTATGGCGCTAATAAAGTTTATCAGAAACTTTTACCACAGTATTTAGAAAGCGCCTGTTATGTCGGCAACACGCCTAATGGTTTTAGTTATCAAATGAAAGTCGGGGCTCCGGCTGCTTGTTATAATTACGCCCGTCGCTGTGATCGCGGCGAAGCTGGTTGTGAGTTGTTTCGCTCTGGTAGAAATGATTTCGCTGTACCGGCTAAAGTTTCCGCCTCCGATTACTGTCCAGGAGAGTGTGTTGGTTATGATGTTTATATTTCCCGAGAAACTTATTTTAATTCTGCGCAGGCAGAAAACTTAATTCCTAAGACTGCACAAAAATGTAGTGCTAATGTGGTAGGTTGTAACGAATTTACTAATTTGGACGATTTAGCGACCGGCGGTGAGAGAAGAGAATATTATTCTGCTTTGAAACATTGCGTCAAACCCGGTCAAGCCACTTGTGGAAATTTTTATTCCTGGGAAGGAACCTCTAGTGGTTATCAATTGCGTGTTCACTCTTTACAAATGGGCGTGAATGGACCGCACGTGATTGCTAATGATAGTGCTTTGTGCAATGAACCAATATTTAATGCCCCAGTTAATAGTCCACTATATAATCCTGATTGTAGACAGTTTTACGATTCGGCTGGTCAAGTTTTTTATCATCTCAACTCTCATATTGTGACCTGTTCTGATGATTGTCGTGCTTACCGCATAACTGAAAAAAATTATGACCGCCGTTTGACGCAGGGAGAATGCAGTGGTACTGCTAGGAGTTGGGATGCTCAGGAAGGAGCTTGTATTTCTTGCTTGAATGGTGGTACCTGGAGTTCGTCCCATGGCGCTTGTGTCTATCAAGGTATTCCTGGTGAAGGCAAAACCTGTAGCGCACAGGATAATGGCTGTCGTGAATATAATGGCAATGCCGGTAACAACGTTAAGCTAATTACTTCACATAATTTTGAAGCGCCGTCTTCTGCTTGGACTTCTAATTGCACAAATGGAATCAGCTTAGTTAATATTTCTAGTAATCGTGACGGCCGGTCCTTATATTATAATAATAGTGCCAGCGCCTGTTCAGATATTGGTAGTGAGAGTCATCAGTTATCTAAGTCACAGCCGCTTATTAAACAAATAATAGCGGGGGATAATCTGGCGGCACAGCTAAAAGTAGGCACTTCAGTTAAGCAGGGTAAGTCATATAACGTTAAATTCTGGGCGAGTGCCCCTGGTGGTGCCAACTTAAACATTTATTTTTACAATAAAGACACTGGTCAAAAATCTGCCTTTAATGCCAGCACTACAGTTAATGTGGCCGGAGGAGGAGGTTGGCAAATATATTCAGCTAATTTAGAAAATCTTGACCACATCGTTTCACCTAATGAAATTTTGGCCATTACCGCCAACAGAGATTTCTATTTAGATAATTTCATTTTGACAGAAATTACTGATCGCTATTACTTAATTAAAGCCTCCAGCCAGATTCCAAATATTTGTTATTACGATATTTACGATAACTATCAAGGACCTGAATATAATCTCGGCTGTACCGCTTATACTGACCGCTCTGGCATCAATCACAACTTACATTCTTTCTCCAGTTTATGTAGCGCCGATTCAGTTGGTTGCGAGCAAGTAATTGCTACTCAGAATTATGCCCCTTACGGCGCTAATATCTGGGGGGATAGTAATTCTAATGGTAATTGTGATTCAGCTGAACCAGATTGTATAAAAGTTGAGAAGGATGCCGCCATGTATTTGGTTTATGATGTTTCTAAGCAATGTAGTGCTGCTAATTTAGGCTGTTCTCGTTTAGGACAGGCTCAGGCCGGAACTGCTGGTGGCGCTTGGTCTGATGTCTTTAAGAAAAATAATCCTAATCGCTACGATCAGATTCTTTGCGGTCTTGATGGTTTAGGCTGTGAAGAATGGCAAAGCGCTGATGGTGGCGGCTTGAGTTATTTCCGCGATCCTGGTAGTAGTTTCTGTGTCTATCGCAATAGTCAGGCTCAAGCTGGCGGACAAAAAGCTTGGTACAAAGCGCAGACTAAACGCTGCGATATTAATAGTGATAATGTTATTAGTGGCACTGAGCAACAAGGACCAATTTGTGCCAGCAATGATGATTGTGGTGGTAGGAATTGTATTATTGATACTAATGATTATCCTTGCGATATCTCTTATTTTGAAACCATTGGTTACGGCGGCGCTGGTAATCGCGTGCCAGTTCCTAGCAAGGAAGCTGGTTTGTGCGAAGTAAAGGCCTCTGGTTGTCGCGAGTATATCGATCCGGTCAGTCGTTTCAATCCTAACTTAGTAATTAGTGCTACTACTCCAGTTATAATTCAACCTAATAAATTATATATCTTGACTAGCGCTACTACGACGCCTGTTAATGCTACACTAAATACCTTCCGCACCAATACTGGCGCGGTGGCCGGAGTATTCCCACTTTTACCAGACAATACTTTTGGCACTAGTACAGCCAGTATTCAGATTAATAGCACGACTCAAAACTTTATCTTCCATTCCGGCAATAGCTCTCGGGCAACTATCAATAACCAAAACGCAGCTGTCAGAGAATTGGCGGTTGAATATCAAGCAATCTCCAGTGTAGATAAGCAAAGTTGTAACGGGTTAGTTGATTTTAATAACGGTTGTATTCTTTTCAATGAACGCATGATTGCTGGGGCGAGCGGCTATACTACTAATAATTTTGACCCCTATAATACTTTAGAAAGAACTGCTCCTAAGAGTTGTGTAGGAAGTGGTTGTCTTGCCAATCAGTTTACTGCTAACCAACTCATCAAAGTAAGGCCTGACAGAGTCTGTGCCAGTTGGTTATCTTGCGCTACTTACGCTTATGACGAGCAGGGAAATAGAGTTTGCTATGCGCTGCAGCAATGTAATAGCATTGATGATAATGGCGAATGCATTAATTTCTTACCTAATACTTATGAGCCGATTTTAGAAAATGCCACCGGTTATTATTTCCTAGGCAAAGACAATATCAGTAAGATGAAAGAATTAGGTCTTAATAGCGGCGCTCATTATGACTTTGAAGAATTGGTGCCCGCGCTTGCCTGTTCTCGTTTAGACAACACTGGTCAGCCTTGTAGTTTTGATCGCAATATTGTTAAAGATTTGATTATTCGCGAACCAGAACAAGCCCGGGTTGATTACCCAGTTTCTGGAAAGAGCTATTTACGCGTACCTTCTGCTTACAGTGTCAATCCTCATGCTCCTGGGGACTATGTTAGTCTGGCACCAGGACAAAAATATTATATTAACTTCCTTTTGAATACTAAGAATTCTGCTAGTGCGGCGGAAATTATGATTGCCCCGCTTAATAATCAGCCTGGCGCAACGCGTTTTATCGCCTCTAGTTCAGACGGCTGGTCACGTAAGATTTTTGAATTTACCACTGATAATGTTGGTAATAATATTAGGGCCGCCATAGTGCTAAAAGCGCAGAATTCATCGAATGAAGGAGAGATTTATTTTGATGACATTAATATTGAGCCTATCTTGCAAACCTCTACTAGTACTTATGCTGCCCGTGAATGTCGCTTGTATCCAGATAATTCTAGTCTGAGCTGTAAAGATCAAAATAAGGACGTCATTAAAAATGGCCTAGAAGGTTATTGTTTAGAAAGAGACAGGGATAATAAGGGTGTTTGTTTAACTTGGTATCCGGTGGATAGAATCAGTTCTTCTTTAATGGGGTCTACCAGTCTTGGTTATAACGGTCCTTCTGGTTTGAGTTACTGTACGAATATTAATTCTAATATCAAGTTTGCTAAGAAAATATCTCATAAATTTGTATATTTTGGCATAGATACAACAAGAGGAGCCTTCTTAAATGGAATACGCAACGATTTAAATGGCTGCCCTGATGATTACGACAATCCCAATAATCCTTACTATGTTTGTAAATATTGTCAGTCTTATCAGATGACTACAACAACCCAGCAAATGTGTATTGATAACTATAATCTTCGTTACGATGTCAGTAGTTGTGATAGATGTGTACGTCAGGCCGGCTGGGATGGAGTAGTAGCCATGGATACCGATGGTTGTGTAGATCTTGGCTCGAATGCTGCAGTTACATATTGCGGTAGTAGTTTGCATTATAAAGCTATTGCAGTTAATGAAAAAAAGAATTTTAATCATGAAAGAGTGTACTGTATTCCTAATAAAGATTCTGAAGCAATGCTTTTACCAATTGGTCCAGAAATAAGTATGCGCATGTTATCAGAGGGAGCCCCTGCTGTAACAAGTTGCAATGATATCACTTTCCATCGCGAGGCCTGGATGGAATATGATGGAAAATTAAATCAAGTACCTGTTGTTCAGTGTCAAGAAAGAGACGATATAGATTTTGAATGTGAGCCAATTGATGAGTTTAATAATGCCGATCCACCTATTCGCATTTACAACCCAGATTATCCGCCGGTAGATGAGCAGGGCCTACAGTTTCTGGCAGCCGATAAGGGTGACCGCGACAAAGTCTTTAATTTCACTTGTAATACTTTTACGCAGATGGTTTCAAGCAGTGGCGACAATAAAGCCTGGGCGGTCAGAACTGGTATTTCTAGTGACCCGGCTCATGCTTTTGAAACCCCGGGATACTTTGCTGCTACTAACACTGCCATGCAATTAGCTAATTTGCAGAAATACGGTCGCCAGAGAAATGGCGTCCCTTTTGGTGCGGCTACTTTTGGACCGGAATACGACCTGCTCAACAGTGGCCCTGTTTATCTACAAAATCAATATTATCAGAAAGATAATAAAACTATTTTTGGTGGTCGCCCTTATGGTTGTACTGGAAGTGCTTGTTCAAATATTGGTTATTGTAGCGACAATCCTAATGTCCTTTGTATTTATTATCCGCAGCCGTCTACTGCGACAACAACTCACTACATTAACGCCAAAACTTGTTCCGATGGTGGCTTTGGTGTTTGTCAGCGCCTTTGGACAGTTAACCTAGCTAACAATGCCGGTGTAGCTGCTCAAGATGCTCTTACCAAGTTATTTGTTCAAGCCTACGGGCGCTTTACTTATCGCGATGGTGCTTATATTCCAAGCGCAATTAGTTTTGATGCTAATACTATTAGGACGGCGCCAAGAATTGATAATGTTCAGCTTGTGAAAACTAACCCAGGTATTTCTACTGGCGGTGTCTATACTTTGAAATTTAATACTTGGGTTGATCCGGAACAGCAGCCATTGAAGATGGTATATATTAATTGGGGAGATGACAGTCAGCAGGCGATAACTGGAAATGATCATCGTCCAGATAGTAACAACCCACACGTTTTCTACCACTATTACACATCAACTCCTAGTCTTAGCGCGATAACTATCAGAGTCTGGGATAATTGGGATAATACCGCTATTTGGCCACGGTAGTCTTAATAGTTTTTGTCTATGGCTAATCAGAAAAATAACGAAACAGGGAGTGGCTTTGATGCAAGTTTTGATAATCGCTTGTTAGGTGAAAGGAGCGAAAAAACCAATTCGACAAATAAAAATAGTAGTGAAAAAGCGGGTGATTTTCGAGCATCGCAAAGAGGAGGCGCTCCTGAAACCGAAGAAAATTCCGAATTTGATCCGGATATGCGCTCCACTTCCCAAGCGGCTAGGAGTAAAAAGGCTGCTTTAGCAGCAGAATCAGGAGCTTCTGGCTTACAAGAAGCTGGGGCGGCGCCGGTAAGAAAGGGAACTAGCCAGCTTTTACGGGCAGCTTGGATTAACTTAATTCCTAGTTGGGGACTAACATTAATCTGGGTGAACATTCATATCTTTCTTGGCATGGTTTTCGGTAATAAATATTTTTGTAAGTTAGGAGTAGAATGGTCAGATCAGGTTTCCGGTGCCATGGCAAAAAGCGGGGAAGTTAAGAAGAGGCTGGATGAAAAGGCGGGAAATTCTATTGGCTTGGTTGAGAAAATGGGAGTAGGCTGTGCCGATTTAGGGTGTTTAATAATACTTATCGCTGCAGTTGCTTTAATTGCCCTGCTACTGCAAATTATTGAAAATCCTCTAAAGTTTTTAACACAAAATCTTGGATTTGTTTGGAGCGTAGTTAAGCAAGCAGTAGTTAAGTGGTTTTCATCGGAATAAATATGAAAATTAAGATGAATAAAAAAACAACAACAATCATTAGCGTTGTCTTAATGTCGGCAACCGCGATTTTTCTATTAATGAATTCAGTCAATGCTGCGCAAGATTGGGTGTACACAATAATTGGAGGCATTGCCAGCGGAATAGTCTCTGTGCTGGGTTGGGTTTTGGCCAAGTTAATGGCTGTTTTGATTTTTGTAGCTGGTTATAATAAGTTTATCAATTCCTCAGCTGTTACTAATGGGTGGGTGATTGCTCGTGATGTTGCTAACATGTTCTTTGTTGTTATCATGTTGGTAATTGCTTTTGCGACAATTTTACAGATAGAAAGCTATAATTATAAGAAGTGGTTGCCGAAACTGATTTTAATGGCAATTTTGATTAATTTTTCCAAAACAATCTGTGGGATTTTGATAGATGTAGCGCAAGTAGTCATGTTAACTTTTGTAAATTCTTTTAAAGATATTGCTGCTGGAAATTTAACTGACATGCTAGGAATTAAAGACTGGCAGAGCTTAAAAGATATTGAAACAGTTAGTAAGTGGGAAGTAACGGCGGCCTATATTTTGGCAGTTATCTATGTCGTTATTGCCTTAATTACGATAGCCGCGATGGTGGGCATGCTAGTGATGCGCATTATCATGATTTGGGTCTATGTCGTTTTGTCGCCCTTTGCTTATTTGATGTCAGCCTTTCCCGGTGGACAGAAATACGCTTCCCAGTGGTGGGGTGATTTTACTAAGAATTTGATAGTCGGTCCAGTTTTAGCATTTTTCATTTGGCTGTCTTTTGCTGCTACCGTTGATCTCGATCCGAATAATAAGTTTAAGGCAGTAGACGGGTTTGTTAATAAGGAGGGTATAGGACAGGGGGATGTTAATTGTGATAAAGATGCCGATGGGACCTGTAAGTTCGGCACTTCGGAACTAATGCTCAAATTCATTATTTCCATCGGCATGTTGATTGGCGGCATGAAGATAGCCCAAGAAATTGGCGGCGCCGCCGGTGGTGTGGCCGGTAAGATTGCTAGTAAGGGCAAGGGGCTGGCCATGATGGGAGCTGGAGCAGTAGGTGGATTTGCTTTAGCTAGAGCGACCAGAGGAGCAAAGAACGTGGGCATGGCGGCGATAAATCAAAAGGGTGTTAGGGGTGCCTTAGACACCATTGGCTCACAAAGAGGCGTGGTTGGACAAGCTTTACGTTTTACCGGTATTAGAGGATTGGCACGCGAAGGCTCTCTAACCTTAGGTAGACACAAGTTAGCTGTAGAAGAGAAGGCTCAGAAAAAGATGGACGCCTTTAAGAAAGTGGGAGCTACTGAAACATTAACCTCAATAGCTTCTGGCAAGGCTGCGACTATTGGCCAAAAAGCTGCTAAAAAAGCCGCTAGAAAAATAGTTGTAGTTCCAGAAGAGCACTTCGACAAAACTACAGGGGCCGTAGGACTAGTGAATGCAACACATAAAAAAGAGGCTGAAAATAGAATAAAAGATTTAGATTTAAAGAAAGAAGCCCCTTCGTTAAAACAAATAACCCAACTGGGTAAGTCTGGCATTAATTTAAACAACACTCCGTTGTTTCAAAGATATTTACAGAAGAATGCCGAGGCCGCTGGCGCCTACAATACTGGCCAACTGGATGCTGGTCTAAATAATTTTGTAACCTTAACAGACAGGAATAATCAGCCGTTAACCGGACCCGGTCGTCTTGGAGTTTTGAATGTTAATAGCGATGACGTAGATGAAGCTATAGGTCGCACAGGTAATACAACATATGCCCTAAGAACAACCGAAGAGGAATCAGAAATCAGAACCGAAGACGTATCAGAAAATAGAAAGCAAAAATTACAACAAGAAATAAAGTATCACAGAGAGCAAGTAAAAATTGGTAGCACCAAGGATGCTAATGGCAAGTATAACGAAAAATTAGTCTCAGAAAGTGAGCAAAAAATTAGAAAAGCAGAGAACGAATTAAAAGAATTAGCAGACACGGACATCAAAAAAGAACCGGTAGATATGAAGCCCGGTTCTGGCGCCCTTTCTGTTAATAGTTTTGCTCGTGGACAGCAATCTTATTTGGGTGTAGATTTTGCTAAATTAAATCCTGAGGTGAAAAAAGAATTACAGGCCAAGCTTAAGCCGGGGCAGAATATGCAAAATATTAAGGGCCTGTCCACTAAAAATCAGGGTGAAATTAAAAAAATCGCCAGTAGTTTAATCGGGGTGATTGATCAAGAAATTAAAGCGATTGAATCAAAAGGCAAGAATATTAATAAAAGTGATAAGAGGCGTCTAGAGAATCTACAAGTGAGTAAGAAAAAATTGAAAAATCCTAATAAATTAAGTCATTTGGAGCTAATTAATACAAGCGCCAAAGGTTATAAGGAAGCGTCTGATGTAAAGAAAACTATAATTCATGAAGGCATGCATGGCTTAGGAATAGGAGACGAGTCTAAGGCTGATTATTTAACTGAGCAGGCTGCTTCGGGCTCACCTCGAGACAGAGATGAAATTAGAAGAGGGGGCAATAAATTTTACGAACACTTAGAAGATAAGATGGATATTGATCGCGGAGCAAACCCTAGAAGGCGAAGTAGGCCAGTCAGGGAAATATTAGATTTCGAAGAAGATGATTATGATAATGATAGCGAAGATGATACTTATAATTTAAGAACAGGATCTTCTGATGAAAGAGGTGATAATGTAACTAACATTACCAACGTCACTAATGTTACTAATAGCAAGGCCACAAGTCTTAAAGAGAAGCTAAAAGCGGACTTCCAAAACAGTGGTGCTGAAAAAAATAATCTTTCTTTCCTGGGTCTTTACCTGAAAAACCTCACTAGCGCTGTTAATAAATTGAATACCAACATCAGTAAAAATAAGACACTCGGCTCTATGAGTGCGCCAGGGAAAAACGACTTTACGCCAAATGATGATTACCAGGACAAGAAAGATAATAATTTAAAGATTTAACTGTATGTCGTATTTCAGTGATTGTTTAGAAAAATTTGAAAAATTACCTAAAGAATTTAAAGATCAATTCGGCAGCTTAGAGGTTTTTGAAAAAATTGAATCAATTGAAGAAGAATATGGTGTTGATTTAAAATTCTTGGTTGTTTTAGTAGCTATTGGCGAAATTATTTTAGAAGATATTCCTGAATATTTACAGAAGAAATACGGGCTAGCTGAAGAGGATGCTTATGAAATACGCGGGCTTTTAATTGATACTATTTTTAAGAATGCAAGAAATAGTAATTTATTAAAAGATGAAAATAATTTCCCAGTTCTTTCTAGCGATGAGCTAATTAGTTTTTTTCGTGAAGAATTGGTGAGTGTTTTAAAGTCAGGCGCAAGTACTGATGAGGACATTATCAGTATTAACAAAAGCATTTTCTTCTGGCTGGCAAAAGATGGTCTTTTTCAAGAGATATTAAGTAAAAATTTGCTGAATAATCAAGAAAAAATAACTGGATCAAGAATTGTAATTAATGATCGTGAAAATGACCCAACTATCTCTAACTGGATTAAAGACTTTATTCAATTTCATGGTAGTGAAAATTTTAATGATATAACTCTGGCAGAATATTTAGTTAATTCAAAAAATATTAGGGCTTTATCGATTGAAGATAAGGATAAAATTAAAAAAGTTTTAAAAATTTATCGTAATTTAACTTTTTTTCCTGATTCGATGAAAGACGATGTTGATAACTGGTTGTTTATTCCTACTGATATCAAGAATGATGATAATGTTGTAAGTTCTCATAAGACTACGTTAGATGAGGAAATAGAAATTGAGCCAGCTTCCCAGAGTATTCCAGTAGTAGACGATGCTTTAGAGGTAAGCAGCTTCCCAGATAAACCTAATAATTATGTTCCTAAGTCCACCAAACCTAGTCTAGCAGATGAACTGGAAATAATGTTAAAAGATTATCCGCTCGGTAGTTTGGAGCACAAGACCATTGAGCAGGAACTAAAGAGGCTGCGCTCAGGGAAATAGCTACATTTGAAAAAATTAACCCGCGGTTAATGAAAAATAAAAATAAAAAAAGCTAAAATTTGATATTTTAGCTTTTTGTTAGAGGGCGATAGGGGCTTTTCCATTTTCCCGAAAATATGTTAAAATTGTAAACAGAGGGATTAGGTTTTATCCATTGATTTTTCTTATTTTGTCTTCATATAATGTTCGATTACTTGCAACAATTTAATAGTTTGTCTAAGGAGCTCAAGGACAAGGTTTCTTCGCCGACAGCGATGGCGGCCTTATCGGAAATTGAGAGTCGTTATCGCGTAGAGCTAGCTATGATTGTCATGAAAGTGATGATTAAGAGTTTGGCGGTAAAAGACTTAGTTTCCGTACTGATAAGCGAATTAGGACTAGCGCCAAAACAAGCTGAAGAGGCGGCCCGGGAAATGAAAGAGAAAATCTTTGCTCCGGTAGCGGATTATGTTGGTTTGTCTTCAGAATTTCGTGCCTTAAATCTTCATAAAGACATAGAAATTTTAATAAAAGAAGCGGGCATAGTAGTGCCTAGCGCTGTTTTAATTGAGCGTTTACAGCGCATTCTAGCAACTTATCTTCGCGGTGTGCGTGCACGCATTGATACACGTGAAGCTTTATCTAAGGATGCTAATGCTGGCGGCCTGGGGCTTAGCTCGTTAGAAGTTGACCGCGTGCTTAAGGTTTGTGATTCGAAAAAATTCAAAGCAGAGGAAGAAATTCGTTACGACATGGGCACAGCCGCCACCGCTCATCAATCAAACCGTTTGGAAAAAATAATTTCTGGTTCAGATAGCAAAGCGCCTGCTTCCGTAGAAATTAATGCCGCTGGTTTAGCTGTAGCCGGTCTTAGCGCTGGAGCTTCTAAAAATAGCCCCTTGGTATTAGCTGAATATGATTTGAAAAAATCTTTAGAGTCAGGAGAAACTAAGAGAATTGCTGCTCCAGAACCACTAGCCACTACCAATCAAGAATCAGAAGATTCTATAGCTGCTCCTACTTCCGAGCAAGCACCAATAGTTTTGCCTACGCCTAGTCAGGCACCTGAAGTTTCACCCACTCCTAGTCAATCACCAGCACAACAAATAGTGAGAAGACCAGAAAGCTCTGGTCTCTTCAAGCAATTTTTTGCCGATAGTCAGAAAAAAGCAACTCCGGGCGCAGTGAAATTTGCCGCGGTTGCAGGTCAGCAGCTTGCGGCGAATGCCGGAGTTCAAGGAGCCCTGGCGGGGCAAGGGGCAATGTCTGTGGAGCAAGATGGTCAAGAACAATCTGGAACAAATGTTAATCGAGGTGTTCAGGCTAGGCAAATAAGAAAATCTAATCTTGAAGAAGCAGAGTTAGCAGGCATGGCACCGTTAGCTGCTGCTAGTACGGCTGCTTTGCGTAATACTACCACCACCTCCAATCGCTCAGCCGAACCAGTAACAAGAAATCGGCCACGTATGCAAGATGTTAAGCTGGTTCCGAAGATAATGGGCCCGATTGAAGAATTACAATTCTTAGATCTGACTAATTTTCGCCGCTTAGGTAAAGACCCGGAAGAAATTACTGCCAAGATATTTGGTAAAATAAAATTATTAGAGCGCGATGGTTATGAGAAAATGATTGCCGGTATCAGTGCCTGGAAAAAAAGTCCGGTTAGTCGCCTTTACTTAAAAATTGTTCAAGAAGCAGTTATGAAGGGAACAACTGTTAAGGATATGGTTGATGCCCGTTCTCGAACCGGACACGAAAGTTTGAGTATGGAGGAGATAGAAGCAATTATCAGTCTTAATAGCCGTTTAGTTTTTTAAGTCGGATTATTTATGCAGCAATTTACCGTACCACAATTTATCGATGTTGAAAGTAAAATTATCGGACCGATTACAACCCGACAGTTCTTGATTATTTTGGGAGCAGGATTAGTTATTGCTATTAGTTATCGCGCTTTCGATTTTTCTCTATTTGTTATTGTCACTGTTGTGGTTTTAGTAATTGCATCTCTATTTGCCTTTGTTAAAGTTAATGGTCGTCCCTTTCATTTTTTCGTTCTCAATGCTGTTCAGACATTGCGCCGTTCGCGCCTACGTGTTTGGAATAATGCTTTAACATCTCATGATAAGGAAACAAAGGTTGATGCGATTGTAAAAGTTGAAGCTCCCTCAGCACCGAAAGAATATTATAAAAAGTCGCGCTTAGCAGAAGTAGCTTTAATTGTTGACACTAAAGGAAAATACAAAGGAGAATAAATAAAAAATATGGCTAACCAACTCGCTGGTAACAAAATAAGCGTCTCAACTCAGCAGTATTTAGATATTGCTGAAATTAAGGACAATACGGTAGTCATGAAAGACGGTACTTTGCGCGCCGTTCTGATGGTTTCTAGTATCAATTTTGCCCTGAAAAGCGAGGACGAGCAAAATGCGGTCATTAGTTCTTACGTTCGCTTCTTGAATAATCTTCGCTTTACCTTGCAGATAGTTATTCAGTCGCGTGAGTTAGAAATTGATAATTATTTAGAATATCTTAAAGAAAAAGAAAAAGAACAGACCAATAAACTTTTAAAAATTCAGACGGCTGATTATATTGAATATATTAAAGAATTGACATCTCTTGGCCGCATCATGAGTAAACGTTTCTTCGTTGTTGTGCCTTATGACCCGCTGACAGATAAGCGCAAAGGATTTTTCAGCTTAATTAAAGATGCTTTGCGTCCAGCGACGATAATCAAATTAAAAGAAAAGACCTTCAATCGTTATCAGGAGATGCTTGATAGGCGCTTGGAAAGTGTAGTAGGAGGATTGGAATCGATGGGCGTTGCGGTTGCGCGCCTTGATACTCAGAGCTTAATCGAGCTTTATTATAAAACTTATAATCCGGAAACATCCAAGAATCAACAGTTAGTAGATGTTGAAAAGTTGAAAGTCGAATTAAATTAGGTCCAATATGATAAACTTCAACAGGGAAGAAGACAAAAACAAGATTACCCTCAACACGCCGATTACTCTTTCTGGCAAGCAAAATCAGGAATTGAATATTGAGGCTGACCCTTCGCTTACCAGAGAAGTTATTGAGGAAGAAAAGGCTTTTCGTCGCGGTATTTTGTCGGTTAAGGATATTATTGCGCCAGCTAGCTTAAGAATAGAACCGAACTACTTACGTTTGGGAGACAAATTTTTGCGCACTATTTTTGTCATCAATTACCCACGCTACATTTCTGTAGGTTGGTTTGCTCCAATTATTAATTTAAATTTGACCTTTGATATTTCCATGTTCTTCTATCCGGTTGCTAGCGCCATTATTCTTAAGCAACTTAAGAATAAAGTTGGTAACTTGGAGGCGCAGATTATCTCTGATGCGGAGAAAGGTGCGGCCCGTGATCCGATTCGAGAAACAGCTTTAAGAGATATTGAATATTTACGCGACGCGCTTACTCAAGGAACGGAAAAATTTTTTCAGTTTGCTCTTTATGTTACTTTATATGCTGATAATCTTGAAGATTTAGATAGATTATCAGATCAAGTGGAAGACATTTTTGGTTCTCGTCTAGTATATTCCCGTCGCGTTTATTATCAGGCTGAACAAGGTTTTAATTCAACTATGCCTTTAGGCAATGATGAATTATATATTGCTTTCAACATGAATTCTTCGCCGATTGCCTCTTCTTTCCCCTTTATTTCTAGTGAGCTTAGCAGTGATCGCGGCATTCTCTATGGTATCAATCGTCATAATAACAGTTTAATTCTTTTTGATCGCTTTACTTTGCCTAATGCTAATTCAGTTGTCTTTGCTACTTCTGGTGCTGGTAAGAGTTACGCGATTAAATTAGAAATTTTACGCTCTTTGATGCTTGGTACGGATGTGATTGTTATTGATCCTGAGTATGAATATAAACATTTAGCAGAAGCAGTGGGGGGTACTTACATCAACATTTCCTTGTCTAGCGACAATAAAATTAATCCTTTCGATTTGCCCTCTTCAGTTGGTGGCGAAGCGCGTCCAAAAGATATTATTCGTAGCGCCGTTATTACCTTGAAAGGCTTGATTCGTTTGATGATTGGCAATATGACTTATGACGAGGATTCAATTATGGACCGCGCACTTTTAGAAACTTACGCTAAAAAAGATATTACTCCCGATTCTGATTTGTCAAAAATTGAACCGCCGATTGTGTCTGACTTAGAACAGGTTTTAGACGGCATGGAAGGAGGCGCTGATTTGGCTTTGCGTCTACGTAAATATACCAAAGGAACTTTTGCTGGTCTCTTAAATACACCAACCAACGTCGAGATGAATAATCAGCTGGTTTGTTTTTCAGTTCGCGACTTAGAAGATGAACTGCGTCCGATTGCTATTTACACGATTATTAATTATATTTGGAATATTGTTAGAAGCGAGATGCGCAAACGCATCTTGGTCATAGATGAGGCCTGGTGGATGATGCAAAACGAGGATTCGGCTAAATTTATTTTCGCTTTAGTTAAACGTTGTCGTAAATATTATTTGGGGGTAACGACTATTACTCAGGATGTTAATGACTTTCTGGCCTCTCCGTATGGTCAGGCAATTGTGACCAATTCCTCGATGCAGATTTTATTAAAACAGTCGCCAGCTGCTATCGACTTGGTACAGAAAACTTTTATTCTGACCGAGGGCGAACGTTATTTACTTTTGGAATGTGGTATTGGTGAAGGCATTTTCTTCGCTGGTAATAAGCACGTCGCTATGAAAGTAGTTGCCTCTTATACTGAAGACCAGTTGATTACTTCCGATCCGCGTCAACTCTTGGAACTTGAAGAGGCTAAGAAAGAATTTGAGGAAAGTCGCCAGGAAGAAGCAGAAAACATTGCTACCTAGATTGCAATAAATTTTTAAACATATGAGAAACAATCGTAAAGCCTTGGGGATAACAATTATTGTTTTGGGTCTGCTTATTGTAGGCTTCATTATTTATCTAACTTTCTTTGCTGGACAGAGACAGGAAGAGCCAGTAATAGAAGAAGAACCGTTTTTTACTGGTCAATTACCACCGAGCAGCGCAACCACAAGCGATCCGACCATCACTCCTGGAGATCAGCCACGCAATTATCAGCAATACGATTTAAGTCAGGAAGATGAACACAAAATTAATCAGAATGATTTAGTGAAAATTTCTCAGGCTTTTGCTGAGCGCTTTGGCTCTTATTCCAATTATTCTAATTACAGTAATTTTTTGGACTTAAAGATTTTTATGACTGATACGATGAAGACTTGGGCAGACCGCTATGTTGCTGACTTACGTTCTTCTAGTCAGGCAGCGGATGAATATTACGGCATCACCACTAAAGCAGTGACTAGTATCGTGGAGCAATATAATGATACCGCTGGCACAGCTTCTATTTTAGTAACTACACAGCGCCGGGAAAGTACTAGTCAAGTTAATGAAGGTCAGGCCTTTTTACAGAAAATTCAAATCGGTTTAAAAAAAGTAGCCGGGGAATGGCTAGTAGACCGTGCTTACTGGCAACCACTTCCTGATAATCAGTAAACGCCTATTTATAGGCAACTACTTACCGGTAGTCAATCAACGTTTATGGCTCCGATTAAAACTATCTTTATCTGTTCTCATTGCGACGCCCAGTTCCCGAAATGGAGCGGGCGTTGTTTGGAATGCGGCTCCTGGGGAACTTTAGGTGAAGAGATGACAGATGCGCGCCAAGAAAATAAAAAAGAATTACAAAAAATTGGTCCGGCGAAAATAATTGATTTAAAAAATATTCAGTCCGGCACTCTGAAACGTTTATCGACCGGACTAGAAGAAGTGGACAGGGTTTTAGGCGGTGGTTTAGTGCCTGGCTCTTTAGTTTTGCTAAGCGGCGAGCCAGGAATTGGTAAATCTACTTTAGTCGCGCAGATTGCCGGCGCTGCTAATAGTTCGCTCACAGTAATTTATGCTAGCGGCGAAGAGTCGGCGGCGCAAGTAAAGAGTCGCTTGGACCGTCTAGGTTGTCAGTTAGATAGGTTAAGCTTTATTTCTGAAACTAATGTTGAAAAAATAGTAGCAGCTACTAAGGCATCTAAGCCAGATTTACTTATTGTTGATTCAATTCAGACTGTTTATTCCAGCCAGGTATTATCAGAGGCTGGTGGCGTTAGTCAAATACGCGCGGCGACAGTAAAATTTTTAGAGCTAGCTAAGGAAAATGATATTGCCGTTTTTCTAATTGGTCATATTACTAAGGACGGACAAGTGGCTGGTCCGAAATCCCTAGAACATATTGTTGATACCGTTTTGTCATTGGAAGCAGAATCAAGCCATAATTATTCTCTTCTTCGCTCGACGAAAAACCGTTTTGGCTCGGTGAATGAACTGGGAGTTTTTGAGATGACAGGTAGCGGTTTTAGAGAGGTAAAAAATCCAGCAGCCGTTTTTATTGATAGCGGTCAGGAAAAAATTTCTGGGTCGGCCCTTGGCTGCGTGATTGAAGGTAGTCGTCCTTTCCTGGTTGATCTTCAGGCCTTGGTTTCTAAAACAGTTTTTGGTTATCCGCAACGTAAAGCCAGCGGTTTTGACGCTAATCGCCTGCAAGTTTTAAGCACGGTGATTTCTAAGCGGACTAAAATTAATTTACTTGCTCAGGATATAATTTTAAATGTGGCTGGTGGCTTGCGTCTGGCTGATCCGGTCCTTGATTTAGCAGCTGTCGCGGCGATAATTTCCTCTTATCAGAATAAAGCTATTAGTCGCGATACAGTTGTCTTGGGAGAAGTTGGCTTGGGTGGGGAAGTGCGAAAAATTTTCCGTCTGGAAGAAAGACTGAAAGAAGCAGAGCGCTTAGGATTTAAAAACGCTCTAGTTCCGCAGGCTGAAATTAAAAATAGTAAATTAGAATTAGTCACTATCAAAAACTTGGATGAGCTGATTGAATATATTAAGTAGTTAGGTTTTTGACTTAGCTGTTTGATTGGTGGGTGTGACAATTATTATCCATGTAGATATTTTTATAAAAAGAAAAACGAGCTGGAGAGAACAGCTCGTTTTTTTGTTGGCCCCAATTAGGCGTACATTGCCCTGGGGCGAACCTTGTCTCCCGGCCGTTGGGATAAGTGGAGTGTTTTGTTTTTTTGTCCATTAATGCCGGTGGCGCCGTTGACGCCGATTTTTTGTAGCTCGGCACTGAGATTCTTTTCAGCCTTTTTGTGGCTTGGTTTTACCTGGTTAAGGTTGACGATGCGGCTGTTTTGACAGCCACGATCGGTGAAGTCACCGATTACCTGGTCTTTTTCTTTGCGCAGGCGGTCGATTCTGCCCGGCTGACCATTAACTTCTACGGCAATACCTTGTTTACACATTTTGTAGACACGTGATTAGCTCCACGTGGAGAGTTTTAGTTTTTGTAGGTATTATTAAAGAAAATATCTATACATACAGCATATCTCTAAATCGTCTTTCTGTCAAATTTATTTAATTTTAGCAAATTTTATATATAACATGTTTTTCTAGTCTTGACAAGAATTTTAAAGTGTGATATAATATAGTTAGTATATTAGTACATTGAAATTAACCAAAAAAAGGATATATCATGAAAAAGAATTATTTCTATCTCGTTGCTCTGGCTGTTGTTTTTATCGCCTTATTAGGCGGATTAGCAGAAAGTGTTTCTGCTAGAAATGGCGGAGCCGCATTCCTAACTTTTGCCGGCCTGTGGCTAGTAGGAACAATGCTCCGAGTATATTGGAAGAAAGTTAAGCCTCACCTTGAGGCAGAACCAGAAGAAGATCTTTCTTTGGATGATGAGGCATAAAAAATTAAACCTCAAATCCAAAAAAACACAAAGCATCGCTAAACACGATGCTTTTTTCTTATCCAAAAATATTTAAACATTACACCGGGCGTGTTTACTTGGCTCACTCAAGTAATTTATTCCAAATGTACTCGTCTCTCCCATTCGCCCAATTTTTCTTTTAAGAGTGGATAACGTGACAATTCTGAATCTTCTTTTATCAGACCAGCGGCTGCTTCTTTGGAACGTTTAATTAAATCATAGTCAAACAGAGAAGCAATTTGCATCTCCGCGAATCCACTTTGAACCTCACCGTAAATATCACCAGCGCCGCGTATTTTTAAATCTATTTTAGCTAGAGAAAAACCATCATTATTTTTTTCTAAGGCTCTCAGTCTATCTAAAGACTTATCGCTAGTTCCCTCATCACGTGAAGGGAAGAGAAAACAATAAGATTGATGTTTGCTGCGACCGACACGCCCGCGAAATTGATGTAATTGCGCCAAACCAAAGCGCTCCGCGCCTTCAATAACAATAACAGCAGCATTAGGCACATCAACCCCGACTTCAATCACTGAAGTTGAGACTAAAATATTAGTTTCACCTCGAGAAAACTCAGCCATAACTTTTTCTTTTTCAGTTGCTTTCATTTTTCCGTGCAGTAACCCCAGCCTCAGGTCAGGGAAGACTTCCTGGCTCAGGCGGGCATGCTCTGCTTTCGCAGATTTTGCTTCCAAGAGGTCAGAATCTTCAATGAGTGGACAGATGACGAAGGTCTGGCGTCCTTTTTTAATTTGTTCACGAATAAAATCATAAGCTTTGGTGCGCTCCTCTGGTTTTACTACTTTAGTTAAAATAGGGAGACGTCCCGTCGGCAGTTCTTTGATTATAGATAAATCAAGATCGCCGTAAATCGCCAGCGCCAGGGAGCGCGGAATTGGGGTAGCGGTCATCGATAAAAAATGAGGCACGGTTTTATCATTGCGATTGAAGTCTAAAATTTTCTGACGTTGTTTAACGCCGAAGCGATGTTGCTCGTCAACAATTGCTAAGGCTAAGTCAGAAAAATGAACATTCTTTTGAATTAAGGCATGAGTACCAATAGTAATGTCAGCGCTAGTAGCTTCCGGATCTTTCTTGCTGCCAGTCAAAAGTGCTAGGCGTAAATTCGGGGCTCTATCAGCGAATAAATTGGTTAAAGAAGCATAATGTTGCTGAGCTAAAATTTCAGTCGGGGCCATTAGCACAGATTTACGACCATTTAGAGCGGCGCTAAGCATTGCTAAAGCGGCGACGATAGTTTTACCACTACCAACATCGCCCTCCAGCAATCGGCTCATCGGTCGCTTGGCGGTTAAATCTTGCAGAATTTCCCAAGCTGCTTTTTTCTGATCTGCAGTTAAATTAAAGGACAGAGAAGTAACGAAGTCGCGTGTTTCTTTTTCTCGGAAAGGAAGAGGCGGTGCCTGCTGTTCGTCCAGTTCTCGTCTTATCAGTTGCGATTTTAATTGGCGTAAAAATAATTCGGAAAAAGCCAGGCGTTGTCTGGCTGTTAAAGCCTCCTCTGGACTTTTAGGGGCATGTATTTGACGCAGGGCGGTGCTCAAAGGAATAAGTCCAAGCTCTTTTAAGAGTTTCGGCGGTAGCCATTCAGGAACTGTATCTACTAGATTAATAATTTGTTTAATAAAATAGCGGAGTTGCTTTTGAGTTAAGCCTTCGGTTAGATGATAGTTTGGAACTAAGCCGGCAGTATGAATTAAGCCACTTGCCACAACTTTTTCATATTGCGGCGACATCAGGACTAGCTGTCCCTGTTTTTCAGAAACACGACCAGCCAAAGAAACTTGGTCACCGGTTTTTAAATTTTTAGCAAGAAAGGGTTGGTTGAACCAAATAGCTTTAATGGTTTCTGTTTCGTCGGCTATTAAGGCTTCGGTTAGATACATTTTTTTCTTGAAGCTACGGCGGTTTTGGATGAGCATAATTTCACCGCGGATACTGGCAGTGTCGCCGACTTGCAGGCTAGTAATGGGAGTATGGAGGCGAAAGTCTTCGTAGCGAAAAGGCAAATAAAAAAGCAGGTCTTGGACAGTATCCAGACCGAGCTTTTTTAAAAGTTTAGCACCGACTTGACCCACGCGGGTTAGTTCGGATAATTTGTCTGTCAGCTTTGGCATTGCCTTGGCTTGGGGTTTAAGTGGCGACATAGGCGCCTATAAAGGGTGCTCCCGCCAGGAATCGAACCTGGATTACAAGATCCGCAATCTTGCGTCCTATCCGTTGAACGACGGAAGCTTTCGTTCTCGGACTAGCCGGAACTTCTCTTATCTTATTATAATTTCAGCAGTTTAGTCAACTGTTCGGAAAGAGGCGGATCCGTCCGTTCTAAATCTTCGTCTAAATATCTAACTAAATAATTGCGGACAGTGAGAGCATCGAGGCGACGTAGGGGCAGGGAGATACGGGGCTTGATAGGATTTTTAAATTCTAGATAAAGTGACTTAACACTTTGTTTAGGTTTGTAGATTACAGAAAAATGACGGAACTCATCGTAGTCATAGAATTTTGAGCCAATTTTGACCCCTTCTGGACCGATGTCTACATTTAAAATTGAGGGAGGGCGGTTTTCATTGAGCAGGGTAATAATGGTCGCGAGGATGAGGATGAGGGCAAAGAGGAAGTTTGAGCTTGCGCCGAGAAATACTAATC
The DNA here is from genome assembly GCA_964350915.1 of uncultured Gammaproteobacteria bacterium. Lineage (GTDB taxonomy): Bacteria > Patescibacteriota > Patescibacteriia > Patescibacteriales > UBA12465 > UBA12465. Next base: position 24,593 of record CAYGLM010000008.1, read on the forward strand.
TCCAACCCTGAATTGCGAAGAAACAGAAGAAAATCATAATCACTAAAAGAATCAAGGCAGCTGTATACCAAGCGCGGGGACGTTCCGGAATCTTGTATTCCGGCACTTGCCATCTTAATGTTTTTGAGTTATTTTCGGGCATATTTTTGATTGACAAGGCAGACTATATTTTATATAGTAATTATAACATAAAATTAAAAAAATGGAGAGGTGGCTGAGCGGCTGAAAGCGGCAGGTTGCTAACCTGTTATAGGAGTCTATCTTCTATCCGGGGTTCGAATCCCCGCCTCTCCGCCAAGAAAAAGACCCAAACTGCTTTGGGTCTTTTTCTTGTTGAAGACAGGAA
>CAYGLM010000009.1:0-24844 GCA_964350915.1 uncultured Gammaproteobacteria bacterium
AAGGATATTCCTGCTCCGGATGTTTATACCAACTCTCAGGTTATGTCTTGGATGCTTGATGAATACGAGAAGATAAAGGGACGACATGAACCAGGAATGATAACTGGTAAGCCAGAAGAGCTGGGTGGAATTAAGATGAGAGGCGATGCAACTGCTCAGGGCGGCTATGTTGTTATAAAAGAAGCAGTAGCAGATTTTTTAGAAAGTAAATCCGGGTTATCGGTAGCGGTTCAAGGCTTTGGCAATGCTGGTTCTTTTATTGCTGAGAAATTAGCGCGTGATGGCTTTAAAATAGTAGCAGTTTCTGATAGCTCCGGCGGTACCTATAACGCTTCTGGCCTCGATTTATCGTCACTATCAACCTTTAAAAAAGAAACCGGTGCGATTACTAGTTATCCAGAGAGTAAAGATATTTCCAATCAAGAACTTTTAGAACTAGATGTTGATATTTTAGTTTTAGCTGCTTTAGAAAACCAGATAACAAAAACAAATGCTGATAAAATTAAAGCTAGACTAATAATAGAGCTAGCCAATGGTCCAATTGACTTAGCAGCTGACAAGATTTTAGCTGCTAATCATAAAATTATCGTGCCGGATATTTTAGCTAATTCCGGTGGCGTGATTGCTAGTTATTTTGAATGGGCGCAGAATAGGACAGGACAAATTCTTGATGAAGATTATTTGCGCAATCTTTTAGATAAAAAAATGTCGCAAAATTGGCAGCGAGTTTGTGAGAAACAAAAGCAGTCTCCTAATCCGATAACTCTACGCCAAGCCGCCTACGCGCTAGCGGTAAATAAAATATTAATAGCTGAAAAATATCGGGGTCGAAAAATAGAATAACCTAATAACCTAATAACCTGGTAGCTTGTTAAAAGAAAAACAGTCCCTTAGGGGGACTGTTTTTTGGTTTATTCAAGTATTTGAACTTTAGTTACAAGCAGCCGCAGTAGAATTGTCGGTGGTTCCAGTGCCAAAACCAGCGGCTGGAGTAGCAGTTGAAAGCTGAGTGGAGCATTCAGCTGGTGGGTTACTGAAGGCGCTACAGATTACTGACAATAAACTGGCGGGATCGCGCTGAGCTGGGGCCTGAACGCCGTTGATTACTAGAGTAGGAGAGCCAGCGACACCATATAATTGATTTTCAGTAGCATGGATATCAAATCCAGGATAAGTTCCTTTAAAGCCTACATTGTTTTTAAAGTTTTCCGTGATTTTGAACTGCTTGTCAGTAGCACTGACACAGGCATCTAGTCCAGATTTCTGGATACCAGTAGATGCTAAGCAGCTATCCGTTTGACCATCAACTAAGAAGCACTCCATGTAAGCTAGGAATTTATCATTTTGTTCTTTTTGAATACAGTATTGAACTAATTGTTCCTGGATTTCAACTTCACCGTGCATAGCATAGTCAACAAACTTTATTTCAAAATCTATTTTACTACCTAAAGCTTTTACTGCTGGTAATAGTCCTTTTTCAATCTGGGTTCCGAAGGGACAATGACTCATAACAAAAGCTTCAACTACAGGCTTATCGTTTTTTGGCAAATCCACAGGCTGGACGGCCGCTCCTTCGGGCCCACCAGCTTCTCCTCGCATCTCTTCTATATTAAAGGCCTGAGGAAAGAAAAGTTTACCATCTTTTGTTAGATATGATTCAACAACATCAGTGCCAATATCAACTTTCAAAAAATAAAGATTGTTTTGTTCAGAAATTTCAGTAATTGATGCCTGACTACCTGGGGCCATTAAGAATTCATTAATAAAATTTTCTGCCTCAGCCTTAGCTTCGGTTAGATTTAAAGCCTTCCCTGACTTACTGCCAGCACTTGGACTCTTGAAGGTTGAATAGCCGATGACAGCTAGTATTAAAACTAGGACCACAGGAATTACAACCTTGGTCAAAACGCCTGATTCGGCGAATTTCTTGAAGTGTTTCTTCATAAGTTTATAAAATTATTAATTTTAATTTTTAATCTTTAATTAAATTATAGATGTAATTATACTAGATTATCAAGTCGTCGTCAAACTAAATTATTAGCAGGATAAAGCTATGCTTTTGGTAGGCGAGCCTCTAACTCTATTGGTAAATTTAAAGCAAATTCTCGCTGTTCTCCAGCCAAGTCTTTAAATGCTAATCGACTGGCGACCAGAAAGACACGACCAAGTCCTAATTTTTCATTTTTAACCTTTGTCTTTTTAGTAAAATAGAGATTATCTCCAGCCAGAGGATGTCCGTAAGCAAAGAAGTGGACCCTGATTTGATGAGTGCGCCCAGTTTTTATTTTAACAGATACGTAGGTATAGTTGATAAATTTTTTTAGCACTTGAAACTGAGTAATTGCTTCTCGAGCTTTGAACAAGCCAGTGATATTGCCCTCGTCTCGTGATTGCGGCCGACGTCTATGTAATAGCTGATCAACATTTAAAGGTAGGGCCGCCATCTTATGCCCATCACGAGAGCGCTTAATGGGAAAATTTATTTCATCCTCATCTTTACTTAGTTGACCATGGACTAAAGCCAGATATTCTTTATTAATGTCCCTTTTTTGAAACTGTTCTTTCAGGCTTCGGAAAGCGTCTTCGGTTTTTGCAATTACCATCAAACCGCTAACTTCTTTATCAAGTCTGTGAACTATACCTGGTCTAATCGGGTCTTCTCCAACAGTGGCAATGTCCGGCATTCTGGCAAGCAGTAAATCAGCCAGAGTGATTTCATCAATTCCGCTGCCACCATGGACAGTTAGTCCGGCTGGTTTGTTTATTACCAAATAATTAGCGTCTTCAAATATTATTTCCGGGAAAGGTTTTTCAGCCTCAATAGAGTTTTTCATAAGATGTAAGATTTTTATAAGTTACTAGAGCCATAAGGCTGTCCACTACTGGATTTTTTAAATATCGCCTTAAAATCCTCGGAACGTAAACCGCCAATTAAAAATAGCGTTAATAAATAAATTGATCCGGCTAGTGTAATTGTGAGCATGAGATCAAGAATGCCATCTTGCCAGCGTGCTGGATAGAATTTTATAAACAAAGCCATTAATAGACTGGCCAGAAGAGATTTAAGAGCTATTTTCCAGCGTGGACTAAACTGACTATACTTGAAAACGCAGTAGGCAGAAAAAATAGCAATCATTACCTCACTGTAAATTGTGACCGCAGCGGCGCCGAAATAAGAAAAGCGAGGGATTAGAATTAAATAAGCAATCAACGAAGTTGCACTGGTAAATGCGTAAAATCCTATTAACTTTTTTTGCTTATCAAGCGCAATGACAGCATGAGAGAAAATGGTTCCTAAAAATATGGCAGACACTGCTACGATTAACATACCCAAAATTGCTCCGGAATTTTTAAATTCTTCGCCGGCTACAGCTATCATGACGGGCTCGGCAAGCATTAAACCCCCAATCACAAGAGGTAGAGCAAGAATGGCCATAAAATCAAAAGCGCGTTGTAGTACTTTGTGAAAATAGGCCTGGTTATTTTCCAACCAAGCGGTAGCTAGAATCGGGAGAATTAAGCCAGCGAACATAAAAGGAATAGTAGTTAAAACATCCACTACTCGATAGGCCGCTCCATATAAACCTACTTCGCCAGAACTCTTAAATAAGGAAAGGAAGATAATATCTGCTCTTAGGTAAATCAAGTTTAAAATCACAGTTACCGCTAAAGGCCAAGAGCGTCGGATTATTTCTTTCCATAAAGAAAAATCCCAAGCTAAGCGAAGAGCCGCAAATTTTCGGGCAAAGCAGTAGTGAAAAATGAAGCTTGCTGCACCCGAAGCCAAAGTTGCTAGCAAAATTCCGTTTAGACCAGCATTGATTTTCCAGACCAAGATAATACCAAGTATTAGCACTAGACGACTTAGCACTTCGGCCAATGCCGCCCTATCCATACTTAATTTTTTCTGCAGCAAGCCGATAATTATTTGCGTAAGGGCCGGGAAGATAAAATAAGCGGCGGTAATAACAACTCCCAACTTGATAGCGGCACTGTAAGGGAGAAATATTAAGAACACGGGAGATAGTAGCAGTAAAGAAATAATAGATACTAAGCGAAAACTGAAAAGATTATTTAGTATTTTACGCTCCTCTTCTGGCTCTTTTTGACCACTAATCATCTGTACGGTCACTAAAGTTAAACCGAAATCAGCAATGACAGCAAAAATTGTTAAATATGTAATGACAGTAGTGTACTCACCGAAACTGTCTTGTCCCAAATAACGCGTAATAAGAGCTAAAGACAACAAACCCAGACCGGTAGAAATTATTTTACCAATCATTTGGATGAATGTATTGTGGGCGACTTTTCTGGAAAGACTCATTTTCTTGTTTTTTACTCCCTCTTCTTATATAATATAAACATCTGACTAAATTATATCATTATTATGAAAATAACTAAAAAGCAGCTTGTCTCCTTTGTTTTTGTGCTTTTTTCCTTTGCGCCATTTTTACTATCCTCCTTACTGGTTAATGCTGTTAGAGCGGACGAAACTTTAGTGGGTCAACAAGAGGGTTTAAGTGAAGTTAGAGAAATCTTCGGTGGTTTTAGGGCCGAAAAAGATCTTCGCATCACGGCTATGCGCTTTGTTCAGGTTGCTTTAAGTTTCTTAGGAGTTATTTTTCTCGCCATTACTATTTATGCCGGCTTTGTTTATATGACTTCTGGCGGCAACCAGGAAAAAACTGGACAAGCTATCAAGCTATTAAGAAATGCGATTATCGGATTAGCTATAATTTTAGCCGCTTGGATTATCACTAGATTTGTTATCGTGATACTTAATCGAGCCGCCAATAGTCAAAGTGTCATGGAATATCCCAAGTACGGACTTTAACGCCTTAGTAAGGTTGGATTATAATACCCTATTTTAGCAATATAGCAAATTTTAGCTATTTAGAAGAAGTTGGCAAAAATCGCGCGCCATTTCTGTTGTGTTGTTTTCATAATATAAATCATGCCTGTAAAAAAGATAAAAAATATTTTAATTGTAGAAGACGACAGGCCGATTGCTAAAGCCCTGAAGCTTAAGTTAGAAAAATCAGGCTTTGCTGCCGAGATGTGTTTTGATGGCGAAGAGGCAATGGTGGCAATGAAAAAGAAAAAGTTTGATTTGATTCTTTTGGATTTAATGATGCCTAAGAAAGACGGCTTTTCTTTTTTATCTGAAGTAAAACCAAAAAAACTAAAGATTCCAATTATTGTTTTGTCTAATTTGGGGCAAGAGGAAGATTTGCAAAAGGCCAAGGACTTAGGAGCGGTGGGTTATTTTGTTAAATCAAATACACCAATAGCTGATGTTATTAGCTATGTCCGAAAAAAACTAGCTTAATCCCAGTTTAATCACCCTCATTAGTAGATAAGATAACTTTTAATATATGAATATAAGCGATCAACAACTAGCAAAAGCTCTATCAGCTGGAAGCTATCTTGAAGAAAGCGAATTAGCGGTGGCGGTAAAAGAAGCTAAAGATAGAAAGAGGCCTCTTTTTTCTTATTTATTGGAAAGCAATTTATTGAACAATGATTTAATCGGCCAAGCAGTGGCAGAATTTTTTCGTTTGCCATATGCTGATCTTAATTCCCAACAGCCTAGCTCAGAACAGGTTAAGAAGATTCCAGAAGCGGCTGCCAAAAAGTTTCGACTCATCCTTTTTACCGAAGAAGATAAGCGTGTGGTGGTTGCTACTGATAATCCAGATAGCATTAAGTTAGCTCCTAAATTGAAAAAAATTTTTCCCAAGAAAAAATTAGAGTTCGCCTATTCGCTAAGTGGTGATATTGATGAAGTTCTAGCTGAGGCCTATCGTCAAACACTAGAGACTAGGTTTAGTCGAATAATTTCTCAACAAAAAAAAGTAGCGCCAGAAATTATCACCGAGATTTTTAATGATGCTTATGATTTTAAAGCTTCAGATATTCACTTTGAACCACAGGCAGCGGAAATTATTGTTCGTTTCCGAGTAGACGGAGTGTTGCAGGAGGCAGGAAGAATTCCCAAGGATTATTATGAGAATATTGTTAATCGCCTGAAAGTGCAAGCCAATCTGAGAATAGACGAGCATTTTGCCGCTCAAGATGGCGCCTTGCATTTTTCCGATAAGGAGCGCACTTTAGATGCGCGTTTATCAATTGTTCCGACTATGGACGGAGAGAAAATGGTGATGAGGTTGATGGCAGAATATATGAAAGGCTTTAGTCTAAGCGATTTGGGGCTGTCTCCTGCAGATTTAAAAACTCTCGAAGAGTCGGCCAATAAACCCTTCGGCATGATATTAGTCACTGGGCCGACGGGCAGCGGAAAAAGTACTACTTTATATGCAATTTTGAAACACCTCAATAATCCCAGTGTTAATATAACTACTATTGAGGACCCAGTAGAAATAAAGTTGGCCGGAATCAATCAAATCCAAGTTAACCTGCAAACCGGCCTGACTTTCGCCAAGGGATTGCGTTCAATTGTCCGCCAAGACCCTGATATTATTTTAGTTGGTGAAATTCGCGATCAGGAGACAGCAGAAATTGCCGTTAACGCTGCTTTAACTGGACACTTATTATTATCTACTTTTCATGCCAATGATGCAGCTACTTCCGTGCCACGTTTAATCGACATGGGCATAGAATCTTTTTTGCTTTCCTCTACGCTTGAATTGATTATTGCTCAGCGCTTAGCTCGTCGTGTTTGTGAAAACTGTCGCTACTCTCATGACTATAGTCAAAAAGAACTGAAAGAAAAATTTCCTAATGCCGCTAGATTTTTTAAAGGTCAAAAAACTACTTTATATAAAGGGCGCGGCTGCCAGACCTGTTCAAATACTGGCTATCGTGGACGCGTCGGTATTTTTGAGCTGATTAGACTAGAGCAGGAAATGCGTGATTTGATTATGAAAAATCCTTCAGCGCAACAAGTAGAAATGCTAGCTCGAAAAAGAAAATCTCGTTCGATGTTTGAAGATGGTTTAGACAAGGTGATGAGCGGGCACACTACTATTGAGGAATTGATGCGAGTTGCTAATCCGCCCGCCTAATTTTAATGGCAAGATTATAGTCATGAAAAATATAAAGAAAAAATTAATATCACCCGCTTTAGTTCAAGCTAAAAAAAAGAAAGGATCGCAGCATTTGTTGTGGTTTGTTTCTAATAAAGAAAAAGGATATTTAGTAGAAAACTTAACCTTGTTATTAGTGGCTGGTTTGAATGCTGGCGCTGCTTTAGCAGCAGTTGGTGAAGAGCTTTCCTCGCCAACTCTTAAAGAGATAATTAATGAAGTCAAAGAAGAGGTAGAAAGCGGCACGCCTTTATGGAGAGCTATGCAGGATTCAAGAATTTTTAATCCAGCAACAATAGCGCTGGTAAGAGTTGGAGAGGAAAGCGGGCGCTTATCAGAAAATTTAAAAATCGCGGCTGACCAGAATGAAAAAAATAAAACCTTTCGTTCTAAAATAAAATCGGCTTTAATGTATCCAGTTTTTGTAATTATCTTAGCAGCAGTAGTTGCTATCGGCGTTGCTTGGTTTATTCTGCCGCGCCTTTCCATAGTTTTTTCTCAGATGAATGCTGATATGCCCTTGGTAACCAAGCTACTAATAGATTTTGGTTCATTTTTACGAACTAGTGGCTACCTTTTTGTTCCTGCGCTAATAATTAGCCTAACAGCTATCGGCTATTTTTTATTTATATACAAAAAAACTAAAAAAATTGGACAGCGGCTAGCCTTTGCTCTTCCTGGATTTAACCGCATGATTCAGGAAATAGAGTTAGGTAGGTTCGGCTATTTACTCGGCACCCTGTTAAAAGCAGGAATTCCTATTGAGGATGCCCTGGAATCAGCAGGTAGTGCAGCTGATTTTTATTTATATCGAGACTTAGCTATTCATTTGCGCAAAAATATTCTTGAGGGAGAGAGTTTTCAAAATAGCTTTGCTTCTTTTAAAAATTTACGTCGCCTAGTGCCTGGTCCGGTTCAGCAAATGATAATTGCTGGAGAAAAATCTGGTAATTTAGCCGATACTTTGATTAAGGTGGGAAAGGTGTATGAGGACAAGATTGATATTACCACGAAAAATTTAGTAACTATTTTAGAGCCTCTTCTGCTAATTGCCGTTTGGTTGGGGGTAGTTGGTGTTGCTTTAGCTATTATTCTTCCTATTTATAGTCTTATCGGTAACCTCAACTCTTAAATATGATAAAGTTGTTCGCAGCTAAGTTTTCAAGAAGAAAGCTTCTGAAGCGAAGGCTTCCGGCTTTCAATTTATTAGAGATAATTTTAGTAGTTTCTTTGGTGGCCATTATGGCTGCTATAATTATGCCAGTTGCCGGTAGTTTTTATAATAGTAACGTTTTAGACTCTGGGGTAATGGAAACAGTGACTGCTTTACGTCGCGCTCAGGCTTTGGCTAGTGCCGCCGCTTATGATGATAGCTGGGGAGTTTATTTATCAGATTCGCAATTAGCTATTTTTAAAGGGGCTAGTTATAGTGGGCGCGATAATTTTTATGATGAAGTTATGTCTCTTGGTGGAGTATATATTTCTTCTCCGCAAGAAATAATTTTTAATAAATTAACCGCCACGCCACAACTACCTACGTCTCTTATGCTGTACGCATTTTCCGGACAAGAAACTAAAGAGATTATTGTCAGTCAGCAAGGAGTGATAAATTATTGATAAGTAGATGAAAAAAATCAATTTCTTTCATGCAAATAATAAAAAAAGGCCAGGCTATGTTTTAGTTGATGTTTTATTAGGTTTAGCGCTTTTAGCTATCATTATTGTCTTTGCTGTGCCGGCTTATATTTATGGGCAAGAAGCAGTTCAGTTGTCAGGCAAAAGACAAAGAGCCTTAAATTATGCAAATGCCGGCCTGGAGGCGGTACGAGGATTACGCGATGCTTCTTATGACAATATTATAAATGGTACTTATGGGTTAGCCACTTCTTCTAGCGGTTTTATTTTAAACGGAACCAGTGATACGGATGGTGAATTTACTAGGCAGATTGTGATTAGTGACGGCGACACACCCGATCGTAAAGATATTACAGCTAATGTTACCTGGAATCAAAATGCGCAGCGTAGCGGAACGATTAGTCTGGAAACAAGATTGAATAATTGGGCTAAAATAGTTTCACTACAAGTTCCCGATATTATGATAGTGGGGACATCGTCTACTCCGCCAGACAATGGTTCTCAGGCGGGACCAGAAGCAGTTATTGTTCCGCCAGCCAATATAGAAGTGGGTGATGTCGTGGTATTGATTGCACATTATCGTGGCAATGTCGCTCTTTCAATTGGTGAGACTGGTGGTCAAACTTGGACTTCTTCCACTCAGCAGACTAATGGCACTGATAATACGGCCCGTATTTTTTATGCCGTGTTTAATGGTTCTTGGACAGCTAATCCCAGCATTCGGGTAACTAGCGGCACCTTAGCTTTAACTGGAGTCATGCACGTTTTCCGTTATGTTGACCCAGGGATATTAGATATTCCCATAACCTCAAATTCTTATGCCTCCCCTAATCCTCCTCGCAACGTGCCTTTACCTGGCGTAACTACGGCGACCGACAAGTCTTTAGTTTTAGCTATATGGACTAGTAATGACGCTAATGCTTGGAGCCTGCAGACTAGTCGTTGGTCATTTGTTTCTAATAGTCAATATCGTAATCAGACCGGTAATCGTAGTTCAATTTCTACGGCTTACAGAGTATTTTTGACGGCAGGAGATACGGGAAATATTATTGGTCGTCAGCAGCAATTAGGAGGAGATCCTGGTGTTTGGTTTATTATGACCTTGAAACAACTATTTTAAATATGTTTAAAAGAAGAGGCTTTACTATTATTGAACTCCTTCTTTATCTAGCCATTATGGGCGTATCTTTAGCCGTGCTTTCTAGCTTTTATTTTTCTACTAGTGCTGTTAAAGCAAAAAATAATGCCTTGATAGAAGTTGAACAACAGGGATTAAGAGCTGTAGAGACCATACGACAAGCCATTATTGCTTCTGGAGGCATAAGCTTTCCTACTACTGGGAGTAGCGGCGCTATTCTATCTCTATCAGCAGCTGCTGGTGGAGAGACAGCTATTTTTGATATTGGCGCTGGAAAACTTAGGGTATCAATAGGAGCTGATTCGGAAGCGGCACTACACAATAGTCGCGTTCAAGCTAGTAATTTAATTTTTTATAATTTAAGTCAGGCGGGATTCCCTGGTACGATTGCCGGCTCTTTTACTTTAGAAACAATCAATCCTTCTGGTCGCCAAGAATTCTCCTATGCCCAGACTTTTAATTTTGTTGTTAGTAGGCGATGGTAGAAAAAAATATGCATATTTTTACAAACAACCGTGTGCCAGGCTATGTTACCCTTATTAGCGTAATTATTGTTGGCGCTATTATGACAACGATTGTGATATCACTTCTGGCTAACAGCACTAGTTATTCTAAGAATAGTTTGATTGCTATTGAGGCGGCTCAAGCACGAGCGTTAGCCGATGCTTGCACGGAAGAAGCGCTACAAAAAATTCGTGATGAACTTTTTTTTGTGGGAACATTTGATTTGATATTTGCGGACGGAACCTGCACCGCCGCCGTATCTGATTTTGATGCTGGCAGTAAGCACATTGAGTCTTCTGGTCAAGCCGGAAACAGCGTAGCTAAAGTCATGGCAGAGATGACTCAGCTCTCACCACAAATTATACTTAACTTCTGGCAGGAAGTAGCAGACTTTTAAAACCCCGCCAGCTATTGCTGGCTAGTTGTAATTTATGCTATAATTTTATTATATTTTAAAAAATTAAAAATAAACTTAAAACAATCTAATAAAAAAAGATTATGAAAAACACGAAACTAAAAGGCTTTACCTTGCTAGAAATTTTATTGGTCGTAGCTGCAATTGGCATTCTCGCCGGAATTGTTATCTTAGCGATTAACCCCAATAAACAGTTAGGCGACACCAATAATTCACAGCGTAAAGCAGATGTTAATACTATTTTAAACGCTGTTTATCAATATGCTATTGGTAATAATGGAATTATTCCTTCTACCATAACCGCTTCTTCAACAGAAATTTGTGCCAGTGTAACCTGTAATGGACTTATTGATTTGTCAGTTCTAACTGATGAAGAAAAATATTTGACTGCTATTCCAACTGATCCTAAGGGCGGGGTTGTAGAAAATGGCTCCGGTTATTATATTGAGAAGACCGCTAATAATCGTATTACCATAACTGCGCCTCAAGCGGAGCAGGGCGTTACCATTTCCGCAACTCGATAGAAATCAACATTTTGTTTTATTCTCTATAGTTCAATCGGCTCCTCTTAGCTTTTACTAAAGGAGTCGTTTGTTTATATGAAAAAAAGAAGCTTAGCTGGTAAAATTATTATCACAGTTGTTACTTTATCAGTTCTGGTAACTATTGTTATCGGCATTATTTTGGCTACTTTTTTACAACAAAATAACACAAAAGAACAGAGTCGATATTTACTAGCGACTTCTAAAGAGTTGTCAGAGCAGCTAGCTATTTTTTTGCGAGAAAATCAGCTTTTTGCTGCTAGTCTGGCTAATAATCGTGAACTAGCTGTTTGGTTAGAGGCGGAGAACAGAGAAAATGAAAGAGTCTCTGCTTGGTTGGAGGATATGAATATGTCACGATATTTAGCAATTTATATACTTGATAACAATGGACAGGCTTTATTATCTACTGACCCTAGTTTTGAGGGACAAAATTTTTCTTTTCGAAATTATTTTCAAGAAGCTAAAAGCGGTGGCTATGGATTTGAAGTGGCGGTTGGTGTTGTTAGCCAGGAATTAGGATATTATTTTTCTGCCCCTATTCGTTCGATATCCGGAAGTGTCGCCGGTGTCTTAGTAGTAAAAACTAATGGCGATAAATTCCACGACACACTTGCTATTGGACATGATAATAACGGTGATTCTATTATATTAATTGATAGTCAGGGCATTATAGTTTTTTCTAATGATGAAGAAAAAAGGTTTAAAAGTTTAGCTAACTTAAGCCCAGCTGAGCAGCAAGAAATAGTGGAGAGTCGTTCTTATCAAGGATTAGAAATTACCAGCCTTGGTTATCAAGAAATCAAAGATTTTATATTTTCTGATAATGATGGTTTTGGTATAATAAATTTTTCTGGAAAATCTAAACGCAAGAACATGGTTGCTGCAGTAGCAGCAATAGAAGAGTATCGTTTGTATCTGGTTACTGAGGCGGAAGCTGTTAGTTATTTAAATAGAGAAACGGCGCTTACTTTGACCATAGCCGCTTTTACTTTAATATTTTTATTGCTAGTCATAATACCTTTTATTGTTCGTCGTTTCCTCGCTCCTCTTAAGGACTTAAAAATGGCAGCGACTAGTATTAGTCGAGGTCATTTTGATCAGATAAATATTGATATTAGAGATGATGAATTGGGCGAAGTTGGTCGAGCCATCAAAGAAATGGGTGATAAATTAAAAAATTATTATGAAGACCTGCGGCAAGGGATTAGCGATAAGACTAGAGATTTAGAAGAGATGAATAGGATGGCGGGGGATACTAAAAAGGCAATCCTTAATATTTTAGAAGACGTCGAATTAGAAAGAAGTAATAGTGAAATTAGTGCTAAAGAACTGGAAAAATTTAAACTTGCCCTAGATAACGCTTCCGATTCTATAGTTATTTCCGATCCGGAAGGTCAAGTTATTTATATGAACAAAGGAGCGGGTCGTATCACTGGCTTTTCTCCAGAAGAAGCTTTAGGAACAAAAGCAGGTAAAGCCTGGGGAGACCTGATGGATAAGAAATATTACCAGAAAATGTGGGATACCATTAAAACCAAGAAAAAGATTTTTTCTGGAGAGATTAAAAACCGTCGCAAAAATGGCGAAGAATATTATGCGTTGATATCAATTTCCCCAATTTTAAACAAGCAAAAAGAAGTAGAATTTTTTGTTTGTATTGAAAGAGATGTAACTCATGAAAAAGAAATTGATCGCGCTAAAACAGAATTTGTTTCTTTGGTTTCTCATCAATTAAGAACACCACTTTCAAGCATTAATTGGTATGCGGAAATGTTAATTGCTGGAGATATCGGTAATTTAAATGAAGAACAGGTGGATGTTGTTAAAGAAATTTATCAAAGTAATCAACGAATGATAGAGCTCATCAATTCTTTACTGAATGTTTCCCGCTTAGAGCTTGGCACTTTTATTATTAATCCCAAAAAACAAGACATCAAGCCAATTGCTCGAGAAGCAGTTAAGGAATTGCAACCATTGATTAAGGTAAAGAAAATAAAATTCTTAGCAGACTATTCCAAGGAGCTACCCCTTATTAGGATTGATCAGCAATTAGTAAAAATAATTTTTCAAAATCTTCTTTCTAATGCAGTGAAATATACCCCCGCCGCAGGCAAGGTTAGCTTGTCAATTAAAAAAGATAAAAAAAATCTAGTAGTTACGGTGGCTGATAACGGCTATGGCATACCAAAGAAGCAGCAGGACCAAATTTTTAATAAATTTTTCCGAGCAGATAATGCTAAGAAAAAGGACGTGGAAGGGTCTGGGCTTGGATTGTATATAGTGAAATCAATTCTTGATAATTCAGGAGGGTCAATTTCTTTGAGTTCAGAAGAAAACAAAGGTACTAGATTTGTAGTAACAATTCCGTTAATTGGCATGAAAAAGAAAAGTGGAGCTAAAAGTCTTAGCGCATGACGAAACGGTATTAGCTTAGATTAGGTTTTTTAATTGTTGTTATTTTTTGACAAGTTTTAATTTTTTGAGAACACTCTTTGATAGAGTTTTTCATCTCAATCATTTTTAATTCGCGTCCTACCATTAAGCGATTTATTTCTTCTAGTTCTTTTTTTTGATTTATTAATATTTGTTCTCTTTTTTTTCTTTCTGAAATGTCATGTCCGATACCAGCGAGACCCCTCTCTTTTCCGCGATGGTCTTTAAGAATAGTGTGATAAAATTCAAAAAATATTTGTTTTCCTGATTTTGTTTTCATTTTAGCCTCAGCTCTACCAAAGCCCTGCTGATACGCATCAGAGCAGCAAGTATCTATTTTTTCGCGACACTTATCATCAAAAAGATTGAAGAATTTAATTTTAGACATATCGGCACTAGAATACCCTAAATAATGCGAGAAAGCTTTGTTCCAAAGTAAAAAATTCCCAGAACGGTCTATTAGATAAAAAATATCAGGAAAAGCATTAATCATTCTCTCCGTCATCACTTGTTCTTCTTTAAAGGCATCTCTAGAATCTAAGCTTTTAATGTTGTAATATAAAATAAAAAGAAATAAGATAAAAATGATTAAGACCGCCAAGAAATATCCAGACGCTCTTTCAAGTAGTAGGGATGTGAAATAATGAGACTGAATATCAGCGCCGAAAACAGCAATAACAGAACCATGTGAATCAGTAATTGGCTGAAAATAAGAATAAAATTTTCCGTATTCGTCAGAATATGGACCAGCGAAAACAGGTTGTTCAGAGGTGAAGGCGGCTAGTAGCTCTTCTGGTGGGTTAAGATAAGATTCTCCCGGAGGAGTATAAAAAGAATGATTTGTCGGCGTAGAATCAATCAAAAAAATTAAACCATCTGCTCGCTGAGCGATTGCGTAAATAGAGTCAATGCCGTTATGAGAAAAATTAGTTTGTAAGTCTATCATTTGCTTACGCAAATGATAGTAATCAGAACTGTTATCATTTAAAGAGGCGCTGAAGCGAACTAGTTGGTTAGGGTCAATAGCAGCTATGCCGATTTCTACCGCATCCTTAAGTGTTGCTGACCTCATTTTTTCCTCTTGCCCAGATATTAGCAGATAAATTAAGCCATCAGCCAGAATACAGATAAGGGTGATGAGAATAATCCAGGGAACAAGTGAGCGTTTTTTAGCCATAACATTTCTTATAAAAATTATGTCTAAATTATATCATAAAACAGATTAGTAAAAAATCTTATGGAATTTAATCTGATATTTAAAATACTACTTACTAATTCCATCATTTTATTGATGCTGGGGCTTTTTCTTTATCGGCGTCGCCATGAGAGTCGCAGTTTCGCCTGGTTGATGTTTGCGGCTGCACTTTGGGCCATAGCTGGCGCCTTTGAGGCCTCTATTGATAGCGAGTCTTGGAGAATTATTTTTTCTCAAATTAGTTATTTAGGGATAGTTTCAATTGGTCCTTTGTGGCTATTTTTCGCTTGGGAATATACAGAAAATCCTATTCGCAAAGACAAGCGGATTTATTACCTTTGGCTAATTCCAGCACTAATATTAATTCTTGTTCTTACCAATGGTTGGCACGGTCTTATCTGGCCCTATTTTACCAGGTTAGATATTAACGGCAGCTGGCGCCTGATTTATGGACGAGGATTAGGATTCTATTTAAACATCATTTATAGTTACATATTGCTAGCTACTGGTATTTTTGTTTTTCTCAAGTCTTGGCAGAAGGCTACTCGCATTAGGCGAGCCCAGTTGAGCCTGGTTCTTTTAGGAACTACCATTCCTTGGATTGCTAACGCTCTTTACACCTTATTTTTTCCAGAAATACTATTTGGTATAGATATTACGCCACTCGCCCTGATTACTACCGGAATCCTTGTGGTTATTAGTATTTTGAAATATAAATTTCTCTCATTTTTACCAGCCGCCAAAGATTTAATTTATAACAGTTTAGATATTGGCATTATTATCATTAATCAAGACAATATTTTAATAGATTTTAATCCGGCGGCGGAAAAAATTATTCCCTCCGGCTTGATTGTTGGTCGAAGTTTGCAGCGAGTTCATTTAGGAAAGGGAAAATCTTTGTTAGCGTTAATTGATGCCACTAATCTTCAGGATGTAATTTTAGATAAACAAGCAATAGAATTATCCTTTTCTTCTTTGAACGATAGAGAGGGCAGAAAGATTGGTCGAATTATTCTTTTAAGTGACATCACTAATCGTCGCCACATGGAAAATGAACTGAAAAGATCGCGATCATTTTTTAAAAATATTACTGATTTTCTTCCAGACCCCACCTTTGCCATTGATAAGGATGGTAAAGTAGTTGTTTGGAATAAGGCAATGGAAAAATTAACCGGTAAGTCCTCTAAAGATGTTTTAGGAAAAAAAGACTTTGCTCATAGTCGTGCTTTTTATGGACGTAAGCGACCGATGTTAGTTGATTTGCTGATTAAAAATGATTATTTTGACCAGCATTGGCGTCAATATAAAGACCATGAATTATATCGCGAAGAAGAAACGTTGGCCACTAAAATTTTTATTAAGGAAAAAGGGCGCTGGTTTTTCGTAATCGCCAGTCCGCTAAAAGATGAAAAGGGAGAAATAGCGCACGCCGTTGAATCTGTTCGTGATATAACGGAATTAGAGCAGCACAATGAAAAGATTCAGGAGAAAATTACTGAACTCTCTCGGTTAAATGCAATGATGGTCCATCGAGAGTTGAAGATGAGAGAACTAAAGAATGAGGTAAAAAAACTTCAGGCCGTTCTTAAGAAAGCAGGTCTGGCACTACCTCCACCAGAAGAAGAATTTTGACAAAAATCCAAAATTTGCTATAATATGTTTAGAAAGCTAGTTGTATCCACAATTAGCTTTTCTCTTAAAAATAGCTAATATTAAACTATGTCCGACATCAGCAATGCGATTAAGCAGCTCTGCGAAGAGAAAAGCCTGGATTATCAGTCCGTGCTTTCCGCGATAGAGCTGGCGCTAGCAGCCGCCTATCGTAAGGATTACGGCGAAAGAAATCAGAATATCAGGGTGAAATTTGATCCGATTGCCGGAAAATCGGATATTTTTGACGTGAAAACAGTGGTAGAAAATCTACCAGCAGAAGAAGAAGCGGAAATGTTACGCAATCTTTACAATCCTGACTTAAAAGAATTACGCCGTGAAGAGATGCGTCAGGAAATGCGCCAGGAGTTTCATTCTCCAACAGAAGAAGAGAATCAAGAAGAGGGTAAGAAAAAATTTAATCCCAAAACTGACATTCAGATTAAGGAGGCAATGATTTTGAAGCATGAAGCCCAGATTGGTGATGAGATTGTTACCGAGCTGCCAATACCAGAAAGCTATGGACGTATGGCCGCCCAAACCGCCAAGCAGGTTATTATCCAGAAACTGAGAGAAATGGAGAGAGATATGATTTTCGGTGAATTTAAAAGCAAGGAACAGGAAGTTGTCTCCGGAATTGTGCAGCGTCGCGAGGGCCGTTTTGTTTTTGTTGATTTAGGCAAGGCCATTGGTTTATTGCCGTCTGAAGAACAGATTTACAATGAACGTTATAATATCGGTGACCGCGTTAAAGTCTTTATTAAAGAAGTTCGCGAAGGACATAAGGGTCCAGAGATTATTCTTTCTCGTCGTAGCGAAGAAATTTTACGCAAGGTCTTTTATTTAGAAATTCCTGAAATTGCTAATGGTACCGTGGAAATTAAAAGTGTCGCCCGTGAGGCCGGTTCTCGTTCCAAGGTTGCTATTTATACGGAATCAGAGAATGTTGATCCAGTTGGTTCTTGTGTTGGTCAGCGCGGTTCACGCATTCAGACCATCATCAGTGAACTTGGTGGTGAGAAAATTGATATTATTGAATACAATGAAGACGACGCTAAATTTATTGCCAATGCTTTAGCTCCGGCGAAAGTTTTGAGTATTGACCTAGACGAGGAAGAGCACAAAGCGACGGTTAAAGTTAGCTCTGATAAATTATCACTCGCAATTGGTAAGAATGGTCAGAATGTTCGCCTAGCAGCCCGCCTGTCTGGTTGGAAAATTGATATTGTGGAAGCTGGTGAAGATGGTGAGAGAAAAGTACTAGGTAGCGATGAAGAAGAACTTGATTCTGAAGTGTTGCCAGAGACAGGCGAAGAAGCACCGCTTGAAAATGCGATTGTAGAAGAAGAGCAAACAGAAGAACAAGCGAAAGAAGCGGGAGCTAAAAAGGTTAAAGCGAAAAAAACGAAAAAGTCCGCCGAAGAAGGACAAGAATAATCAGAAATAATATAGAAACTTATCATAAAAAAATTCTATGATGACCAACTTATTCATTATCGGTAGCGCGTTAGCGGCCATTGTTTACGGCTTGGTAATCGTTGCCTCTATTCTTCGTTTACCCGAAGGAAATGACAAGATGAAAGAAATTGCTCTAGCTATTCAAGCGGGAGCCAAGGCCTTCTTAAATCGACAGTATCGTTCCGTGGCGATGGTGGCCGCTGTTTTATTTTTAGTCATCGGTTTTATTCCTGCTCTAGGCTGGCTGACTGCCTTAGCATTTTTAGCGGGCGCAGTTTTATCAGCTTTAGCTGGTTATATTGGTATGTTTGTTTCGGTTCGCGCTAATGTCAGAACTACTGAAGCCGCTCGCGGCGGCTTGCAAAAAGCTTTAAATGTTGCTGTGCGTGGCGGTAGCGTAACCGGTATGCTGGTAGTCGGCTTAGCTTTACTGGGAACAGCCGTTTTCTATTTTTTAACTAAAGACCTACATGCGCTTATCGGTTTTGCTTTCGGTAGTTCACTGATTTCTATTTTCGCTCGTTTAGGTGGCGGTATTTATACTAAAGCTGCAGATGTCGGTGCCGATTTAGTCGGTAAGGTAGAAGCTAGTATTCCTGAAGATGACCCACGCAATCCAGCAGTTATTGCTGATAATGTTGGTGATAATGTTGGTGATTGTGCTGGTATGGCCGCTGACTTATTTGAAACTTACGCTGTTACGGCAATTGCCGCGATGGTTTTAGGTTCCTTAACTTTTGCTGATAATGAAAATATTGTTATTTTTCCCTTGGTCTTAGGTGCAGCCGCAATTATTGCTTCAATTATCAGTATATTTTTCATCCGTTTAGGTAAGAAAAATAATATCATGCGCGCTTTATATAAGGGATTAATTGTAGCCGGTGTTTTGTCGGCCGCTGCTTTCTATCCAATTATTAGAAATCTTTTTTCTGATCAAGATTTTGCTTTAAAAATTTATTTTGCTAGTTTAAT
Source organism: uncultured Gammaproteobacteria bacterium (assembly GCA_964350915.1). GTDB lineage: Bacteria > Patescibacteriota > Patescibacteriia > Patescibacteriales > UBA12465 > UBA12465. The sequence continues at coordinate 18,992 of CAYGLM010000009.1, forward strand.
TGGCTTAGTGGTAACCGGACTTTTAGTCGTTATTACTGAATACTATACTTCAACGAAGTTCGCACCGGTTAAAAGCATTGCTGAAGCATCTAGAACCGGACACGGCACTAACGTGATTGCTGGTTTAGCGGTTTCTATGAAATCGACTGCTTGGCCTATCGTGGTAATTTGTTTAGCGATTTTTGCCGCTTTCTCCTTGGCTGGTTTATATGGTATCGCAGTGGCGGCGATGGCGATGCTTTCTATGGCTGGCATCATTGTGACGATTGATGCTTACGGCCCAATCACTGATAACGCCGGTGGCATTGCGGAGATGGCTGAGCTCGGAGATGATGTGAGAAATATTACTGACCCACTTGATGCCGTTGGTAATACCACTAAAGCTGTCACTAAGGGCTATGCTATTGGCTCCGCTGCTTTAGCTGCTCTAGTTTTGTTTGCCGACTTTACGTATAAGATTAAAGCTTCCGGTGGTAAAGCAGAATTTTTAATTGATAATCCTTACGTTCTCATCGGTTTATTTATCGGTGGTTTGCTACCATATTATTTTGGCGCTCTTGCGATGAAAGCGGTTGGAAAAACTGCCGGCTCGGTTGTTGATGATGTGCGCGCACAGTTTAAAGAGAAGCCAGGGATTATGACTAACACGGAAAAGCCAGATTACGGACGCACTGTTGATATTGTGACAAAAGCGGCTATTAAGGAAATGATTTTACCAGCCCTTATTCCCGTGGTCGTGCCAATCGTTGTTGGCTTCGGTTTTAACCTGATTAGACCAGGTGCTGGTTTAGAAGTTTTAGGAGGACTACTGGTCGGTTCTATCGTTACTGGTATCTTCGTGGCTATTTCCATGACCTCCGGTGGCGGTGCTTGGGACAATGCTAAGAAATATATTGAATCCGGTTTCTTTGGCGGCAAGGGTTCTGATGCTCATAAGGCGGCTGTTACTGGCGACACGGTTGGCGATCCTTATAAGGATACCGCTGGTCCAGCCATTAATCCGATGATTAAAGTTTTAAACATCGTTGCACTTCTTATTGTTGGTTTACTTCTCTAATTGAAATAGATTTAGGAAAAGAAAAAAGGCTCAAGCATTTTGCTTGGGCCTTTTTGGTTATTAAAATTATATTTATAACCCTATTTATATATTATACACCATTTTTATTTATTTGTCAATAATATATTTAGTTTTTTATCTTATTTTAGCTAATTTTATTGTATTGATTTTTTTTAACCTCTCTGTTATAATAATTTAAGCTAAAGATAAAAATAAGCGGCCTAAAATGTCCGCTTATTAAATATTTATTAAATATTAAAGAAAATATGCAAGCAACTAAGAAAGATTTACCTAAATCACAAGTAGAAATTACCATCGAGCTTACTCTAGAGGAATTTGCGCCCTATATTGAAAAAGGTGCTCAGAAAGTTTCCGAGCAAGTGAAGATTGAAGGTTTTCGTCCCGGCAAGGTTCCGGTTGAAGTTCTCAAGAAGAAGGTGGGAGAAATGGCTATTTTAGAAGAGGCCGCTCATATTGCTATTATGAAGACGGTTGATGATATTGTTGAAAAGGAAACCGCTGGCCGTCAGCCAGTTGGACAACCTAGTGTTAACATTACCAAGTTAGCCCCTGGCAATCCTTTGGAATATAAAGTGACCGTAGCATTAATGCCAGAAGTAACTCTAGGGCAGTATAAAGATTTAAATCTTAAAGCCGAAGAGGCAAAAATAGAAGAGAAAGAATTGGAGCGCGCCCTAAATGATCTTAGGGAGATGCGAGCATCAGAAAAGATTGTTGATAGAGAAATTCAAAAAAGTGATAAAGCAATTGTAGATATTCATTTATTTTTAGATAAAGTTCCTCTTGAAGATGGTCACCATCACGATTTAGTCATTATGATGGGAAAAGATTATTTCGTTCCGGGATTTGATGAACAGTTGTTGGGTCTAAAGAAAGGAGAAGAGAAAAATTTTGACTTAGCTTATCCTGATAATCATCACCAAAAACATTTAGCCGGCAAGAATGTTTCTTTCAACGCCAAGGTAAAAGAGGTTTATGAGCGCATTGTTCCCGCTGTTGATAATGAACTAGCCGCCGCCTTCCGTTTAAAAGATTTAGATGAATTAAAAAAGAATTTAGAGGAGAGTTTGCTGCACGAAAAAAAACGCAATGTTGATTTGAAGAATGAATCAGAGTTAATTAGTCGCATTGCTGATAAAACTAAGTTCGGTGAATTTCCTGATGTTATTGTTGAAAGTGAAGCTAAAAATTTAATGCTTGAACTAGAACAATCAGTTACGAGACAGGGAGGAAAGTTTGAAGATTATTTGGCTCATTTGAAAAAAACTAAGGATGAACTAATGTTAGAGATGATGCCTAATGCAGTTAAGCGCGTTAAAGCCGCTTTAATTATTAGAGAAATTGCTAAAGTAGAAAATATTTTTCCGAGTCAAGAAGAAATAGAAAAAAAGATTGAAGAGTTGAAATTACAATATACTGGTAACGCCGAAGTTTCTAAAATGCTGGAAGAGCCAGGTTATAAAACTTATCTTAGGAATGTCTTGACTAACGAAAAAGTCATTACTGAGTTAAAAGAATGGAATTATGCCAACACTGGCAGTGAACAAAAAAGCTAGTTTCGATTATGAGCTCCTGGAGAAATACGAGGCAGGCTTAGTTTTGTTCGGTCATGAAGTAAAATCCGTTCGCGCCGGACAGGCTAGTCTTAAAGGTAGTTTCATTAGCCCGCGCACTAAAGATGGAAAAACCGAACTTTATTTGTTAGGCTGCCAAGTGCCACCATATAAACAATCAGGACCGATGCCCGATTACAATCAACGTCGCGAAAGGAAGCTACTCTTGAAAAGAAAGGAAATCGGACGCTTGCTAGGTAAAAAACAGGAGGAGGGCTTGACACTCGTCCCTCTCAAAATATATACTAATCATAGCTTTTTGAAGCTTGAATTTGCAGTCGCTCGTGGTAAGAAAAAATATGATAAACGCGAAGCGATAAAAAAACGCGACGTGGAAAGAAGTTTGCGCTCCTTAACAAAAAGACAGATAAAATAATAAATCCTGAAGGGGATGTCAGGTATCGACAGTTGGATCTTTTCTTAGGTATTCAAAGCGTGCTTAGTTGCCACGATAAACCGACTAAAAAAACACAAATGCCAAAAAGGCAACAGCGTTTACTTGGGCTGTCCCAAGTTACGCTCCTGTTCTAGCTTAATTTAGCTAGGGCCATCGGAGTGGTTGTGAGGCTCCATAGCTTCCGCCCGGTGTTATAAAAATGGAGATAGGCACGACGCTTTCGTTTCCGGGGCACGGCCGAAACAAATAGGAAAATCGCTTGAGCCGCTTTTCGCTCGGTTTATGATGACTCAAGTTAAACAAAATAAATCGAGACAACTTTGTAAATTTATCTAGGAAAACCGATTGGACATGGGTTCGACTCCCATCATCTCCACATCCTAATAGCCGCAGTTAGCGGCAAGAAGGAATGCCGCGGTGGCGGAACTGGTAGACGCGCTGGACTTAAAATCCAGTTGTAGCGATACAGTGCGAGTTCGATTCTCGCCCGCGGCACTCGTCGTTTTATTTGAAAAATGGTTAAGCGGGTATCGTATAGTGGTTATTATGCGACCTTGCCAAGGTCGAGAGACGAGTTCGATTCTCGTTACCCGCTCATTAAGCAAAAGCAGTCCGAAAGGGCTGTTTTTGTATTGACAAATTTAATATAATTTGATATAAGAAATAGTTAAAATATTGAACATTTAAAATTTAATAACCAAAAAAATGTAAGAAACATGGAAAAATTTGAAAAAATTGCTGAAATTCTCGACATCAGTACTCTGAAAGTGAAAGTAATCTTGGGCTTACCGCTAAGAGAATGCCAGGCTCTTTCTGCGGAAAAAGCACGAGACATATTTTTAAGCACCCAGGATGATGAAGAAAAATACGTCGCTTTATTAAAGTGGATGAATCTAACCAGTTCTTGGGATGAGGCGTTTAAAGCCTATCAAAGTGTGGAGCGGGAGAGCGATGAAGAGATTATAGCTCTTCGTAGAATGATAGAGTTGATTACTAATTTTGATCAAGCACTAGCCACCTTTACTGAAACTGATGCAGTGATTGCTGATTTAGAAGAGGAATACGATCCTGTCTATGCAACGTTTTATGATCAATCCCTTGCATCCGCCCTGACTCTTTGTCAGAACTTTGAGGAAGCTAGACAACTTTGGGATCTCGATGTCTTAGGTGATGAGGATAGAGTTTTAATCTTTCCTGTTTGGCTAAATGTCTGTCAGAACGCTGATAATTTTAATGAGATGCTTACTGAGTTTTCCGATGAGGACAGCGAGGAGGACAAGGTAAAAATCGAGATAATCAATCAACGCTGGCAAGAGCTATTCTCTGAAAGAATGAATTTAGCAAAAAGTTTTGAGGCCTGCGCTGAGGCCTATGCCACCTGTCCTCCTGAGCAAGAATTGAAAAATGGCGCTGTTAAAAAATGGCTTCAGCATTGTTACTCTGCGGAGCAAGTAGAAAGTGTCTATGATAGCATTTATGCTGAAGACTATTCCAGTGAGATGGAGAAAGAGATTGTTAAAAAGCTATACCAAGTTGTTTAGGTTTTAGTTGTCATTATTTAGGGCCCGGATTTTTATGAAGTCCGGGTTTTTTCTAAAAAAATAAAGCTGTCACTATATGACAGCTTTTTATTACTTTTTCTTTACTAAATTTTTACAATCTTTATTTCTAGCGGATTGTTTCGCATGTACCTGCAAACTTCGCAGTATGAGGTCACGAAATAAAAATCGTTGAAATTAATTGGCTGAGGTGGAATTTCTCCTTCCAGCATTTCAATTATTTCAACCATTTTCTCACAACAGAAATTGTTTATCCCGCTATAAAATCCACAGTTGCTGCAGATAGAGCGGGAGATTTTCTTTTCATTTAAAGGTTCAAGAAGCATTTCTTCTATAACTGCTTCCAAGTTTTCCGGTGTAGGTAGTGGGGAAATATCGCCTAGCAATTTTCCCCAATCATCTTTTTCTTTCATGTCCAACCTTTTAATTGATTTGTGATTTTGATTTTTATTTTATATTTTATTTTTTTCTTTTCTCTCTAGGAAGCTATTAACTAAAGTATTAATAACTCGTACTTTTTCTTTTGAAATTAATTCATCAAGAAAAGCAGGATCGAATTTTTCATTGCCACGGCTATTGTCTAAGCGAAAAGTATCTTCTTTAGATATATAAATTAATAAGTCAGCAGGAGTATTTATCTTATTGGGATTAGAAGTAAGATCAATTGTTGCTGTCGCTAATCTCTTTTTAGTTTCTTTGTCATATAATTTAAAATAACCGTCTATACCGTTACAAATATCCAAATGAGTTCCGCCGGAAGCAGTAAAAAATTTAAAGATATATTTATCTTCAAATCCTCCTTTAACGCCCTCTAAGAGTTTGCGGGAGAATATTTTTTTCGGCGCCTCAGGATTTTCGGTTTGGCATTTTTCCACTAAATTCATAGCAATGTTTAAGGGGATTTCTGTTTTTTTAAAGTCCATGACAGTCACAAAAGAGGATTCAGACTTCTCTCTCGCAATTAGCGTTCGTTCATATTTAGCGGTTATATCTAAACCGTCCCCCTCAATTTCCTCTCGGTGCAGATAAGTATAGGCCAACTGTTTATAGAGTCTGGAATTTATGGTTCCAATTAACTGCTCTTCAAGTAGGTGTCCGTTTTCTGTAAAGCCGGCTTCAGTCTTCTCTAGACGATTATAAACTGATTTCATAATATTTTGCTAATATTAAAATATTTAAAAAAATAAAACAAAAAGCGTAATCGGC
>CAYGLM010000010.1:0-20969 GCA_964350915.1 uncultured Gammaproteobacteria bacterium
ATATAATAGGTTGACAAATAATTTTAATAATAGTATAATTATTTGTTAACGAAATTTATGAAAATCGCCTTCATTGGACAAAAAGGTATTCCCACCAAAAGCGGTGGAGTTGATCGTCACGTGGAAAGCCTGGCGCTCTTCTTGGCGGTTAAGGGCGAAGAAATTATTGTCTATAATCGCCAAGGATATTTACCGGAAAAGATTAGTGAATGGAAGGGTGTTAAGCTGGTTCATCTACCTTTTATTGATAATAAAAATCTAGCGGCAATTACTCACGGATTTCTTGCTACTATTGACGCTATAAGAAATAAAGTTGATGTTATTCATTTTCACGGCATTGGACCGTCCTTGCTAGCTTGGATGCCACGCTTATTTGCGCCACGTATTAAAATTGTGGCAACGCTTCACAGCTTTGACTATGGTAATGATAAATGGAGTTCTTTCGCTAAATTCATGTTGAAACTCGGTGAGAAGGCCATGTGCCGTTATGCCCATGAAGTCATAGTCTTAACCGATTTAATGCGTGATTATCTTTGGCAGCGCCATAGTCGAGAAAGCAATATCATCCCTAACGGTGCTTTAATCAAGAAAAATTATGAAACTAATCATCTTTTGCCCTTAGGTCTTGAACCAGGTAAATATATTGTTAGTGTTTCTCGTTTAATCAGACTAAAAGGTATCCAATATTTAATTGAAGCGTTAAAGCGCTTGCCTGATGAAGATATTAAATTAGCTATCGTTGGTGATGGAGAGTATCTAAATGAATTAGAGAAATTAGCCCTAGAAGACCCCCGTATTGTTTTTACCGGCAATCAAGCTGGCGATAGCTTAGACCAGATCTATACGCATGCTGCTCTATTTGTACAATCCTCTGAAATGGAAGGGCTATCTATTTCCTTACTGGAAGCGATGGCGCATGGAATTCCTTGTCTAGTGAGTGAAATTAGCGCTAACAGAGAAGCGTCACAAGATACGGCTCTTTATTTTGAATCTAAGAATGTTGATAAATTAACTGTTCGCCTCAAAGAGTCTTTAGATAATCCAGAAGCAATGAAAGTTTTAGGCGAAAAGGGTCAAGAGAGGGCGGAGACAGTTTATAATTGGGATAAGATTTCCGCCAACACCTTAGAGGTTTACCATAAATAAATTTATTTTATATAATTAATTTAATTTAGGATTCTTTAACAATTTAAACAATAGGGCAGGGAGGCCCTTAATCATGAAACATTTTAAGTTTTTCTTAGTTTTGATTGTGGCTGTAGTTTTTGCCACTAGTTGTGAATTTGTGGAGTTCGATCCACCTGTAACACCAGATGAGGTGATTGAGGCAGAGAGTAATCTCGTGCTTAAATCAGCCAGTGGCTTCTCCTCGACTACGGGAGATATTTTTGTTCAACAAGGAGTTGGAACCGGATTAAAAGTAGAGAGTAAGACCTCTATTGGCATTACCGAGGCAACCTGGAAAATTGAAGGAACAACCTATCAGGGAGTTCAGGTAGCCCATCGCTTTAATGCGCTAGGAACTGTACCCGTTGAAGTAGTGGCAAAATTTGCGAATGGGTCTACAGAGACTCGTACGTTCAATGTAAAATCAGTAGCCGATATTTCAGCTTCTGATCCGATTAGGACGTTTGTCACTGCCAAAACTGACGGCACTTGGGATGTACTAATCCTCTTCTCAAAAGAAAGAATTAGGCATGCCACTGATAACGTTCTGAACTATACTGGCTCAGTGACAGACTGGAGGCCAGTGACCATTTTAGATGCCGAAAAAAATTACGTCATCGGTACAGATGGCAAGCCCATCAAGACTACCGATGTCGGTAAGTATGTTGGCGTGACCGTTAACTTGAAGAATAGAGGTGAATATTCAATTGCCCTAGCTCATTCAGGAAACATTTGGGCTAATTGGAGTGGTTCCGCTTTCGTTAAGGCAGCTGATCCAGGATTAGCAATTTTTTGGTTCGACGGGGGCAATATTACCGCCAGAGGCGACTCTTACGTCGTAGAGAACTTGCCTGGAGTAACTGGCGACGGTTACTTCCGGTTCAATCAAACAGGAGATGATATTACGGGCAAGGTAATTCTTTATTTCCAGCTTGACCAGGATTTTACCACTTCCGCCTTCGTAGTCAGAGAACTTGAAGGCGGAACTTACGGTTCACCCATAACAATGTGGCCGGTGGATAATTTCCCACGCTGGGGGCAAATTGAGTTGCCCATCACCGAGATGTTGGGAAAGGTTTCAGGATTTCGTTATGGGCCGAACAACAATTCGCCCGGCACCTACTCTGCCAATATGGCCAAGTCTTTCTTTTACGATGGATATTACAAAAATATCCGAATACATATCGTGAAAGTTTAACTTTCGTAATTCCGTTCTTGCGACAAAATGTCGCGCCCTACCAATGTTCTTTACCCCCTAAGAGATGAATAAAATCTTTCTTTCAGGGGCCCCGCGCTCATATCAAGAGCGCAAAAACCGCTCTTCGATATAACCGAGAGCGGTTTTTTCTTGGGCAAAATATTGTTTTACAGCTTAATTTAAAGCCACCGCTTCTTCTTGAAGAAAATAATCATACCAAAGGTGCCAATAAGCATAACGATAATAATCCACCAAAAGCCGAATTCCAAATCAACAAGCGGCATATTAATTGCATTCATACCGAAAATAGCCGCTAACAAGGTAAGCGGGAAGACAATAACCGAAAAAATTGTTAAGGTCTTCATAATCATATTCATCTGATTATTCATCAGTGATTCGTTCGTACTGTTTAAAACTTCTACCATTTCTTTTTGATTATCCATGTTTTCCCATAAACGCTTAGAGTCCTCAACCAGACTTTCATAATATTTTTTCATTGCCGCTGCTTCAACTAAACTACTTTTCATTGTAGATAACTCTTTTAAAATATTTTTGTGGTTCTGCATGATTTTGCGGATGTTGATGATGTTGCGGCGCATAAGCAGAACTCTTTCCACGGTTTCTTTTTGTTTGCCAGAGAATATTAGTTCCTCTATGTGTTTAATTTCTAAACTATTATTGTCTAGTAAACGATAACAATCATGAATTAAACGTCCAAGAATTTCGTAAAGCAAAATAGCTGATGATTCCAAAGAAAAAGATAGAAGGGAATCAGGGTCTTTCTTACCAAGACTAAAAAAGCTATTTAGAGCCGGTAAATTATTATTGTGAGCGGTTACGAGAAAGCCGTGACCAATAAAAAAATCAACTTCACCAGGTATTACGCGTTCGTCTTTTAAGGTCGGGAAATGGAGAATAAGAAAAAGGTATTTTTGATTACGGAAAATAACGGGACGCTGAGCTAGCACTGAGGCGGCGGCTGCTCGTAAATGAGATAAATCAAAACCGAAATTTCGGCGTAAATAGTTAATTTCATTTTTGCCAGCATTTATAATATTAATCCAATGAACACCGGAATTTTGATTACGAGGATTGTCTATTTTTAGAGACTCAATGCGGTCGGCTATTTTTTTATAATGAGTCATATTTAGAGAGGACTATTGGCTATCACTACTTTTAAAGTGACATTCCGTAAAGCCCTGCTATTTTTGACGAAAACCTTTTTTTATAATAGAATGAGGACATCAATATTATAACATATGGTCGAAATCTTGGGAATAAAAATTAGCTCTTTGGACGAAAAAGAAGTTATGGAAAAGATAGCTGGTTTTCTGGAGAGCCAAAATCAGTATTACGCCGTCACTCCTAATCCGGAAATAATTCTCTATGCCTTAAAAGATTCAGAGTATAAAAAAATTCTCAATGAGGCTGACTTGGCCCTCGCTGATGGTTTCGGTTTAATCTTAGCAGGGAAGTTAAAGGGACTTAAACTCAAGCGCATCACTGGCTCTGATTTAACACCAAAAATTTTGCATCTAGCGGAAAATAGAAAGGAAAAGATATTAATTTTAAATTGGAAAAAAGGACTGTCTAGCAGTGCCGATATTTCCACTGCTCTAAGTAATCTATATCCATCTTTAGAAGTATTAGTGCTAGATGTGGAGCGTTCTGATTTCTTAAAAGATGAAGAACAAGAACAAATAACTACTTTCGCACCGACTTTAGTTTTTTCTGCGTTAGGATTTCCAGAGCAAGAACAAGTTATTTATCATAATTTAAAAAGTTGGCCTTCAGTTCGCTTCGCTATTGGCGTTGGTGGAACTTTCGATTTTTTAACAGGTAAAGCTAAAAGAGCACCGAGATTATTTCGCACTTGCGGTTTAGAGTGGCTCTTTAGATTAATTAAACGGCCAAGACGAATAAGAAGAATTTATCGAGCAGTTGTAGTTTTTGCGGTCAAATTAATAAAAAATAATTAAATTATTTATGCCTCTTGAAAAGAAAGGTAGAATCTATCTGCTTGTTGGCGTTATCGTACTATTAGTTTGGGCCGCATTTTCTGCAGGAAAAAATTATAATCCATCAAGTGTCTCTGAGCCTGTTAAGTCCAAAAGAGGCCAATCCAACTATACTTACATTAGCCCACTTCTAGATTGTGCCTTGAGTGAACCGGATAGCGCTACAACTAAAAAACTGGAAAGAGACTTGCGAGCATTAATTGATAAAAAAATTCAAGAAAAAAAAGTCCAAGACGTAGCGATATATTTTCATGACCTAACTGGTAATTCTTGGATAGGAATTAATAAATCGCAAAAATTTTCGCCGGCCAGCCTATTGAAGGTACCGATTATGATTGCGTATTTTAAGCAAGCGGAAAATAATCCCGAAAAATTAAAGGAAGAGTTAGTAGTGGAAGACGTGTTAAACCCCGGAGCTACCGCCAATATAATTCCACAAAAATCTGTTATTCCTGGTGAAAAGTATACCGTCGAAGAACTTATACGTTACGCTATCCATTATTCTGATAATTTAGCCGCCAATACTCTATTGCAAGCAATGCCCGAAGAAGAATTAGAAAAAATATATCTAGATATTGGTATTAGTCCGCCCGACCCTAAGATAGGTGAAAATTTTATGAATATCATGGATTATGCTTCATTCTTTGAAATTCTTTACAATGCTTCTTATCTAAGTAAGGACATGTCAGAAAAAGCGCTAGCCATCTTAACAGAATCAACTTTTTCTTTAGGGCTTAGTAGTGGCGTGCCTATAAAGGTAAAGATTGCCCATAAATTTGGAGAGCGAATCTTTGAAAATCAAAAACAATTACATGATTGCGGCATTATTTATCGTCAAAATAATCCTTATTTGCTTTGCATAATGACTCGTTCTCCAATTACGCAGGATAATAATTTTCAGGAAATGGCTGAAATTATTAAGGATATTTCTTTAAAAGTATACAGCCCTTTTAATAATTAGATTTTGATAAGCATTTTTAATTATTTGCTTATTTATATCAAATAATCTAAACAAATAACTTAGAATTTTACAGTCTAGTCCAAAAATGATATAATTAAGGCATGCAGAAAAAGTATTTACGTTTAGCTATCTTAACGATATTAGGAATTTTTGCTCTAACCGCCTTGCAACCATCAGGTGCGGTTCTTGACTATGGCATTGATAGGGAGATAGAAGAATTAAATGTAAAAATTCAGCTGCAAAAGAAGCAAATTGAGAGTCTTCAGGCTAGACAAAAAGAATACCAAACTCAAATTGCGGCCAAACGTAACGAACAGGTCAGTCTTAATAACCAGTTAGCTACGATAGATAGCCGCCTTAGCAAAACCGAGCTTGATATTGAAGAGGCTAGTTTGGAAATAGATAAACTAAGCTTAGAAATCAGAAAAATAGAGATAGACAGTGAAAATCTTGATAAAAAGATTGAAGGTCAAAAGGGTCATATTAGCAACTTACTGCGCTTAATTTATAAACAAGAACAGGTTACTACTTTAGAGGCCCTGCTTTTGAATAATTCCTTATCCGATTTTCTTAATCAGCTTAAATATTTAGAAGATGCTAATAGTCGCATTAGTGAAAGCGTTCAGGAATTAAAAAGTCAGAAAGAGCGGCTCGATAAAAACCAAGTTGCTCTTCGGGAAAAGAGCAGGGAAATGAATGATTTAAAAATTAAGTTAGAGCAAAAAAAGGATAGTTTAGTATACGAACAGGATCAGAAAGAAAACATTCTTCTGGAAACTAAATTATCAGAAAAAGCCTTCCAAGAATTACTAGCTAAAGCCAAGGCCGAACAAAACCAAGCTCAAGCAGAAATCGCTAGTGCGGAGAATTTGATTAGGCAGAAGATGTCTCAAAAAGACAGGGACAGGTTAGAGGGCGGTGATAGTACTATTGGCTGGCCGGTAACTAAAAACTACATTACCTCAACTTTTCATGACCCAGATTATCCTTATCGTAAAATAATTGGTGAACATTCTGGGGTTGATATTAGAGCAGCTCAGGGTTCCAATCTATTAGCGGCCGCCGATGGTTACGTAGCCAAGACAACCGCCAATGGCTCTAAGAATTACGCGTATATCATGATTATCCACGGCGACGGTCTAGCTACTGTTTATGGTCATGTTTCCGCCTCTTATGTTGAAGTTGATCAATATGTAACTAAAGGACAAGTAATTGGTAAAACCGGCGGCACTCCTGGTACAGCGGGCTCTGGTAGCTTCTCAACTGGTCCGCACCTACACTTTGAAGTAAGAAAGAATGGACTTCCAGTGAATCCATTGAATTATTTGCCTTAGGTTCACAATAAATTTTGGACAGAAAAAAAGAGCCTTTTTAAAGAGCTCTTTTTTAAATATCATTATTATTAATTAAAGAAGTTGTTTTTAAAATCTATCTTTACCATGAACACGACGATGAATGTCGCGCAGTTGTTTATTGGTCACATGGGTATAAATCTGAGTGGTCGCGATATTACTGTGCCCAAGAAATTCTTGGACTGTTCGGAGGTCGACTCCTTGATTAAGAAGATCCGTAGCGAAAGAGTGTCTTAAGGTATGAGGCGTAGCCATTACCGGCAATCCGCTTATTTTAACATATTTTTTAACAATATCTTCGATACTTTTAACCGTTAAACGACGAGAACGGTCATCTGAACTTAAATTTTTTACACGCCGATAATTAATAAACAAAGCCTCATCTAAATCTTGACGCTTGGCTAAATAGGCGCGCAGGGAAGAGACGGCTCGCTGAGAAAAGTAGACCGTTCTTATTTTTTCACCCTTACCAACGACAGCAATTTCCAAATTGTCGGTATTATCTTTTATCTTAACTTGGTCGCGATTTAAGGCGGCTAACTCAGCTACGCGCAATCCAGTGGAAAACAGAGTCTCTAATAAGGCGTGGTCACGTAAACCGATAATTGTTGTGATGTCTGGCGAAGATAATAATCGGGATAACTGTTCTAACTTTAAAAATTTTATTTCTTTATCAGCCTTATCCTTGGCCAACTTAACTTTTGAAGGCGGCAGGGAAGTAATGTCCTTTTCAACGAAAAATTCCAATAAAGACCTTAGGGCAATGAGATAGTAATTCTGTGTTGTTTTTTTTAAGGTTTTTTTGGTACGTGGGTCGGCTCGGCGCGATAAATATACCTTGTAGCGCCAGATATGGTCGGCATCGAGCTGACTGGGTCTTAGATTGGACAAATCAGCCTCCTGTAGCCAGACGAAGAACTTACCGAGGAAGCGGGAATAATTCTCCTGAGTCTTAGAAGATAGACCTTTTTCGATTTCACAATAATCAAGGAAATCGGATAAATATTTCATTATCGGTTTTTCAGCCATAAATTCGTTTATAAGTAGGTATATAAGTTCGGGAAATATTTTTTTTATTTTACCTAATATAGCTACGTTAGTATTATACCAGAAATTAATTTTAAAAACAGGGCAGGAGTAGGAAAAGTGCTTAAAAAGGCCTTATTTTCTTCATATTAATACTTCGCATAATGTATATTAATAAACCTATAATCAAGTGGAAAAAAGGGGTGCCAAAAGCAGCACCCCCATCTAACAATACAGAAAACAAAGACAGAATTCAGAAAACAGTAAAAGTACAGTAATAAAAGCCATGAAAACTTATTTTTTTAGAATGAACTATTTTTAACTTATAATTAAGCCCATGAAATATACTTCGGGCTGAAAAAGAAGAATAATTTTGATGATAAGGAGGAATATTCCTGCTGAAACTAGTGCGAAAACGAATATTCCTAAGCCAAATAAGAATTTAAATAAACCCTCCATAGATTAATTGATAAATATGCGACTACCGTAGCGTAAGTCGATATAGTTGGTCTCACTAAAATTATCCTTTATTTTTTCCTTTTTGACAAGAGCTAGGTCGGCCACCTGTTCCCTGGCATCATTTTTTGAATTAAAGAGGGCAGAGGGTCCATTTTGAAATTTAACGATAAGCGAGTTAACTTCTTGATCAATAATAAACTTTTCTACTAATAAATCAGGATATGCATCTAGGCTAGCATCAAGAGCAAAAACAAAATCGAGATATTCTTGACGCAAACTCAACTTATTACGAGAATTAATAGAGACAGCTAAGCTTTTGTTCTCTAAGATAAAATATCGCTGCCTATCCTCATCTGTTACTGGAATCTCTTTAATGATATAGCCATCACTAGAAGTATAAAATAGCTCACTTCCCTCTTGAAAAATAAAAGCGTAAGGCCGTTCACTTATTTTTAGCTCCAAGGTATCAGGTAGGATTTTTCTAACTTCTAGCCCAGCAAAATTATATCTATCTACCACCTCATTTTGCAAGGCAGATGCATCAAATAAGAAAAAATTACTTTCATTAAAAAATAAAAATCTTTTCTTCCCTTCTTGTTCTTCTATTATTTTTTCTATATCAGAAGAATTGATTCGAGTTAGTCCTTGAATGTTAATATTTTTAATTTGCCAAAAGGGAGCCGCTAAAAAAAACCAGAAAATTGCTCCTAAGCATATAATAAAAAACAAAATCAACCACTTCCATTTGAGGCTGGTCTTCCCTTCTTTTCTCATTGAAAAAAAAGGATTTTTCAGACTTTTAGACTGATAGTCTTTCTTGATTCGTTTATTTTTAAAGCGGGAGGACATGATTATTTTTTAGCTAAATTTACAATAATTCTTCTAATATTAGGCTGTAGCTTGACCAAGAATTCATATGAAATAGTTTCCATAAGGGTGGAAAGATTTTCCACAGAGTTAACATCATCAGACTTGCTTGAAACTACTTGTACCTCGTCTCCAATTTGCACGTTCGCTTTTCCAGCGTCTAAACAGGTCAGGTTCATGCAAACTCTACCAGCAACTCTAGCCTTGAAACAATCGTTACCACAAATAATTAATTCAGCACGATTAGATAAACGTCTATCGAGGCCCTCGTAGTATCCAAAAGGAATAACGGCAATTTGCGTGTTGTTTGGTGCTCGATAAGTTTCATTATAGGAAACACGCTCATCAGCTGCTAATTCTTGGAGCGAAACTATCTGTGAATAAATTTCTAAAGCCGGCTGTAACGACAAGGTATTTTCTTCGCCATCCGGAAAAGGACTATAGCCATAAAGCGCTAAGCCGGGACGAAAAGCTGTCAGCAGTTTATTGTCTGCCCAGAAAATGGCTGCCGAATTGCCGAGATGAACCCAGCGTGGAAAATAACCAGCGTTTCTTAGCTGACCAAGAGCCGTTAAAAAAGTGTCTTCTTGTTCAGTATTTGAAGTCGACCGACTGTCAGCCGAAGCTAGATGCGAGCAAAAGCCATTAATTTCAACCTTGTCGAGGTATTCCTTATTGTTGGCAATAAAAGCCGGCAAATCCTTAATGCCTTCCCTGTTCATGCCTGAATTTAAAAATAGATGTATTTTGGCTTTTTTTCCGAATTGAGCTAGATGCCGTAAAGTTTCTTCGTTATAAACAACGAACTCGGTTCTTCTTAGTTTAGCATAATAATAAGCTTTAAAGGGCATCTCACCCAAGACAAGCACCTTGCCACGAAAATGCCGATAGACAATTTGTGCCTCAGGATAAGAATCTACTATTACCATCTTAGCACTAGTGCGATTAAGAATGCGACAAACCTCCTTGAGTCCGTGGCCATAAGCATTGGCTTTTAACACTGGGAATATTTCTGTTCCCGGCTGCAGGCTTTTTAGATAATCAAAATTAGCAATAATATTACCAGCATTGATTTCAATTCTGTTAAGAGTTTCGTATTTTGGTTTAATAATCTGTCTAATTAAATGCATCATAGGTCTTCAATACTAATAACTCGGCCTTCGCCGCGGTTAAATACATCATTATCAAGGTTAGTAGTTACGGCCGCCGCTGTTCCTTCTATGGTTAAGCCGGTAAAATTATCAACTGCTTGGAACTTGATGTTTTCTAATAAATTCACAAATTTTTCTAAGTCAGCTTCTGATGGTATTAATTGAATCTCAAATCCAGCACGATAATCTCCGCTACCACTCTTAATTTCGTTTATTTGCCAAATAATCTGGCGTGAATCAGCATTATAGCGCAAATCTCCAGCCAAAAGCGAAGAGTCGTCCATTAAAGAAACATTCTTTGGTAACCTAGCGCTCAGAGAAAAATTACGAAAATCATCTTCTGGCTGAACGCGAAAAAATATCCAGAAGTTAGTAGGAAAACCGACTACTGGCGGTAAGGGGCCAGAACCGAGTTGATCACCTTGAGGACTATTATAATAAGCGGCAACCTGAGCTGGTAGGCCAGCGGCAACTCTTATCTCTGCTAAAGAAATGCTATCTTTTAAAGTCTTATTACTGGCCTGATATTCACTCTCAACTCGCCAGCTAATCAAGCGCCCTATCCCAGCCGAGCGAAAATTAACAAGCAAGGAAAATTCCAGTTCCTGATCAGGTGCTATTTCCGGCAAGATAATAGTTGAAGAGCTAATCTGTAAACCAGAAGATGAGATTTCGTCTTTTTCAACTAATTCTATCTTTGTTACAGAAAAACTATTGGTTTGGGAAATAAAATTTAAACGTAAGCCAACAATATTGACCTGTCCTTTGTTTTTAAGGCGAACATCAAGTGTTGCATTGGCAGGGAGACGAGTATTTTTTTCTTTCAGGACAAAAGATGATTCTAAAGACGGCACAATGATTATCGGTTCATCTGGGCGCGGTGTTGGTCGAAAGAAATCCATTTGGGGACGATAGAAAATCAGACTGAATATAGCGGCCGCTAAAATAAAAATAACTGCTATTAAGCTCAAATCCAGTACTAGGCGCAGACGCCTCTGCCGATACAAACGACGACCTAATCCAGAAAAATATTTTTTTATTCTTCTTAACATATAATTAAAGCTAATAGAAATTTTTTACTCCGGCTAAGATTTCTAGTTGTCCATCTTGATTTATATCACTCAAAGATATTTTTAAACCTTCACGATAATTTTCCTGATAAGCGAAAAATTGTCCCAGAACACGTCCGGAAGAATTAAAAATGCGCACTTGTGGTCCACCGCCCGCCCCAGGAACAGTTACAATTTCCGCGCTACCATTACCATTAAGATCGCCAGCGGCAACTTCTATTCCGCCGGTAAACTTTTTATCATAGGCCAGGAAGCTGGCTTTTAGCTCGCCAGCCAAGGTAAATATTTTTACTAAAGGTTGCTCTCCCCTGCCCGGCCCAGTAATGATTTCTAAAACACCATCACCATCCACATCGGCTAAAGCGACACTGACGCCGCCACGTAACTTCTTATCATAAGCAAAAAAACTGGATAATAAGCGGCCATCAGCTGAAAAAAGTCGTACTTGTGGTCCACCGCCAGCCGTTGGACCAACTACTGCTAGATTAAAAAAACCATCGGTTGCTTGAGTTGCTAAGTTTACCTGCTGGCGAAACAGATTATCATAAGCAGAAAAACCAGTTAGTTGCCGTCCGTTTTTATGTAAAAAAATCTTACCTTGATGAGCGTGCATACTAACATCTTCAACTTCAGAGCGGCTACTATTAGCGACTACAACAGGTGCGCCGGCTGGATAAACATTAGAAAAAGAAAAGAAGCCATTTCTTAATTGTTCACCGCGATCATTAAAGACGCGATAGAAATAACCGTTTACAAAAACACTATCGTAAATAGCATCGGGACTTTTCAGAAGAACAATACCATCTTGTGGCGCTAATTTAAGATAGGTTATTTTTTCGCCACTATTAATTTTTTTGTCCTGAGAGCCGCTAATTTTCTCAAAACCTTCTTTATTAAAAATATATAACTGATCTTTATCGGTTGAATTCAGAAAAACCGAACCAAATTTAAAATCCCGGCGCCATAAGCCAGGCTGCCAAACACTAGCACTGGTCGGTTTTAATAAATTCTGAGCTTGATTGCGCGCTGGACCAAGGTTAAAATCATATTCATCATACCACCAAGTTTGCGTATGATTAGTGATATCGTAATCAAAACTGTAAAAGCCGTCACCCAACAAGGTGCTAGTCAAACCAAAGCGAAAGGCCTGATAATTAGTTTGATTTTTTTTATTAACATTAATTACTGGCAAAGAAGGAGGGATGTTTACACTAGGAAGCTTAGTGTATGTTTCCATAGATCCTGACCAGTGGCCACCGTTTTCCCAAAAAGACGGAAAAGACTCAAGCATCATGCCGTTTAGTAAGCCTTGATAATCCCAATGGACACGGCCGTTGCCGACGATGATGAAATCACGACTAGTCAGACTTCTGGTTTTTTCTAAAATTTTCTTAAAACCACTAGCCCAAGCTTGATCAGCTGTTGATGCTGTATCTTTTTGACCGTCATTATTTAAATCTAAATTACCATTATTTACCCAGGAAACGTCACCCCAGGTATTGTCGTAGAAAACGCCATCAAAATAACCAGGTCTAGCAATTTTCTCGGCTACGAATTCCGGTAGATAGTCATTAAAACGCTTACCCGAAGCGTCACGGCCAGCCTGGTCACTAACATTAAGCATGTAGGTGCCCGGCCAATTAGAAATTCTATTTCCCGCTGGGTCACGCAACCACCAGCTGTCATTGATTTTAGATTTAAGTTCTCGACGCAGAAAAGCCCCAGTATAGCCGGCTGCTTGATTAATATCGTCGATTATTTCCTGAGTCGTAATATAGCCGAGAATAATAACTTTGGGATTAAGTTCACGAATTAAACGTAAGGAGTCAGGACTGTTTCCAGCAACTTCCATATCCAAAATAAGCAAATCCCATTTTGCTAATTCCCTAGCTTCCTGCGCATTTATTTCCCACTTCAAAAAATAATTAGCCAGACGTGGATAAGTCGGTTTAAGTTCAGCCGCTTCAACCACTGGCACCAGCAGGAAGCAACCGAGGGTAATCAAAAATATCAGAAATATCTTTATTTTCATCTAGACTCTTATTTAGCTTAAATCTTCTTGATAACTTTTAAACGCTTAGGCAAGTACTGACGGAGAACTTTAGGTATGATTACGGAACCATCAGCTTGCTGATTTTGTTCTAAAATAGCCGGTAACAAGCGACTGGTCGCTAAACCAGAACCGTTTAGAGTATGCACAAACTCATTTTTACCGGTAGACACATTTTTATACCTTGTCTGACCCCGCCTGGCCTGATAATCTAGAGCATTTGATACACTACTAACTTCTTTATAAATTCCCATACTCGGAATATAAACTTCTAAGTCGTAGGTTTTAGCCATAGCAGCGCTGCAGTCGCCGGCTGCTAATTTAGAAATTTGAAAATGTAAGTGCAGTCCTTCTAGGAGTTTTTGAGATTTATTTACCATTTCTGCAAACATCTTCCAGCTTTCCTCTGGTCGGGAAAATATAAACATTTCTATCTTGTTGAATTGGTGTCCGCGAATCATCCCTCGTTCCTCTTGGCGATAACTACCAGCTTCGCGACGAAAACAAGGAGAATAAGCAAAATACTTCTTAGGCAACTCTTCTTCAACTAAAATTTCTTCGCGATGATAATTTCCTAGCATCATTTCGCTAGTAGCATTTAAACACAAACCATCTTGATTCCAAAATAAATCATCGCGAAATTTAGGCAGATGGCCGGAGGTATAGGCTGACTTTTCACTCAATAAAAAAGGCGGAATCATGAACTCATAATCATTTTTAGCGTGAAAATCTATAAAGTATGATAAAAGTGCCCACTCCAACAAAGCACCGACGCCGGTATAACACCAAAAGCCTGAACCAGACATTTTAGCGGCTCGCTCATAATCTATTAATCCCAAAGAAGTTGCTAGCTCGACATGATCTTTTGGAGTGAAAGAAAATTCTGGCTGCTTGCCGTAAGTATAAATTACTTCATTATTTTCTTTACCACCAGCAATCACATCCGGAGCAGGAATGTTCGGGAGCTCGGCCATGGCGTCAAGAAATTCCTGTTCTATTTTTAGCAACTCTTCATCCTGCTTTTTTATTTCTTCGCCAAGCGCTTTCATGGCCACGATAGTCTCAGGAGTCGGTTTAACTTTAGAATTCTTGTTTCTCTCCGCTTTTAGCTCTTCATTTTTAGAAATTAATTCCCGCCTCTTATCATCAAGGGCAATTATTTTTTCCAAGTCTAACTTATCTGAATCCATTCTTTTTAAAAGGCCGGTTTTGACCTCTTCCAGATTGTCCTTGATGAACTTTATATCTAACATATAATTTATAATTAAGCCTTTTAGTCCGCTGATTTATTTTTAGCTTAGTAATTTAATTTACTATATTTTTAGAGTTTTGGCAATAGTGTCTTATATTTATTTCGCTCTGACGTCGACGCTAACCTATCACTTCCCCGCCAAAGGCTTTCAACAGATTATCCATTAATCCTGCTGGACCTGCTTGACCATTAGCTGTTTCGGTTGGCCCTGAGGCTTCTGGTGATGGCTGGGGTGGGACTGAGCTATCGCTGACAGCTACTGAAGGACGCTTAATTTCTAAATTTTCATCAAGTTGCGGTTCAATGCAGAGAGTGCTGCCAAAAACTTCAAGCAAAGTATCCTCGATTAAAACTTTAATGTTGGCATCTTTAATACGATCGTGATGGAATTTATATTTAAAGGCTAGTTTAAGGCGTCCTGAAGTTATTTCTTGGGGCTCACAATTTTGTAAGACAAAAGACAAGGAATGGTTATGCTTTTTAATTTTAACTAGAAATTCTGGCCATTTTTCTAAGACTTGCTCGCAAGTAAGATTAAGGCTGCGCCCCGAATTAATAGGGCTGGATTTGGAATTAGCGATATTGTCATCTGAACTTGCAGCACTGTGACTGGAATTAGCAAGATTGCTATTTGAGACAGGTCCGGGGGGATTTACTTCCCTGTTCCCTGCCGTTTTTCCAGTCTCAGGAAGATGGGCTAATCCAGAACCTTTCTCATCTAGTTTTTTCATACTGCTAATCCCCGCGCAAAGTTCAATAGTGGCTATTTCCAAAGGTAATTGAGCAATAAGCTGATTTTTATCACTATAAGCTTCTAGTATACGTCGAGTGTAAGCGACTAAACTTTCTAAACTTAATTTCTGAGAAATAGTATTGATTTTTATTTCTAAGGCATCACCCAGATTTAACCCTAGACTATCGGAAAGCTCGGGACTAACCTTGGCCACCACCATCTTTCGAAGTAGCCCCACTGTTTCTGCGGCAAAGTTACGGATGTTAACACCGCTATCAACAAGAGAGTTTATTAAAGCAATGGCCTGAGCAGCATCTTTGCGTGATAAATGATCAATGAAATCAACGGCTTCACTATTATTGTAATGAGGAATAACTAACTCGGCTTGTTCTAAGGTTATACGTTTATCTCCTAGAGAAAACACTTGACCAAGCAAACTTTCGGCGTCACGCAGATGACCGCCACTCTGTCGTGCAACCGCCTCTAAAACAGCATCCTCAATTTCTATTTTCTCGGCTTGAGCAATGCGCTTAAGTTTGCCAACAACATCGGCAATACCGATTCGTTTAAAATCAAAACGTTCACAGCGAGAAATTATGGTCGCTGGAACTTTATGAATTTCCGTCGTGCAAAG
The DNA here is from genome assembly GCA_964350915.1 of uncultured Gammaproteobacteria bacterium. Lineage (GTDB taxonomy): Bacteria > Patescibacteriota > Patescibacteriia > Patescibacteriales > UBA12465 > UBA12465. The sequence goes on from CAYGLM010000010.1 coordinate 15,939, forward strand.
AATAAACATCACATAAGATGGCGGCTCTTCTACAATTTTAAGAAGAGCGTTAAAGGCCGAGGGAGAAAGCATGTGCACTTCGTCAATAATAAAAACTTTATACTTGTTGTTATTAGGTGCGAGCCGAGAAAAAGAAATAATGTTATCTCGAACATTATCCACGCCCGTATTAGAAGCCGCGTCAATTTCAATCACGTCTAAATTGTTGCCGGCAATTATTGATTTACAGTTCGCACAATCTCCACAGGGCTCGTATTCACCCTCTTTACGCTCCAGGCAATTAACAGATTTGGCTAAGACGCGAGCTAGCGTTGTTTTACCAACTGCTCTGGGACCGCAAAATAAAAAAGCCTGAGCGACTTTTCCGGCACTAATTTCATTCTGCAGAGTTATTTTAATATGTTGCTGTCCTAAAACTTCAGAGAAAGTCTGGGGACGGTAATCGCGATATAAAGTAGCCATAAATTAGAAAGGTGAAAAAGATTATTTACTTATTTCCGCACGACGTGATATTTCCGCTTCGACCAGTCGTGCATTCTGACCATATTTCAAGCGGGATAAAGACCTGATTCTAGAAGCCATATCTTCTCGCCTCATACCAACCAGAGGCCAAGTAGTGCTTAAGGAAAAAGGTCGGGCGGCAGTATTATCAATTAATAATTTAATGTAGGCCGTCCCCTTATCAATATTTATCAAATCATATTCATTAAAAACAGGACTGAATTCTTTAACTAGAAATTCCGCATCTTCTGAACCAATTTTAAAACTGACCATCGTGCCGACGTTACCAAAAACGGCGTCTTTAATTTCTGTGTTGTTATTTTTAGCTAGCTGGCCAACATACTGATGAGCAATAACTAAATTGAGCGCATATTTACGCGCCTCTGATAAAATCTGACAGATAGAATTCGTGGTGAAGTTCTGAAATTCATCGATATAAAGATAAAAATCTTTGCGCTGTTCAGCCGGCATGTCGGTGCGCGATAAGGCAGCCATCAAAATTTTTCCTACCAAAATCATACCTAGAAGATATGCATTCATTTCACCGACCGCACCCTTAGGCAAATCTACTAATAATATTTTTTGCTTATCCATTACTTCTCGTAAATTGAAAGCGCTTTTTTGCTGACCAATAATCGGTCGCATCATATCATTCGAAATAAAAGAAGTTAGCTTAGAGGTAATGTAGGGAACGATATTAGCTAAGGCTGCTTCCCCACCAGCTTTTTCTGCCTCATTAGTCCAGAAGTCAACTACTGTTTTATTTTTACAACGCTGTAATTTTAAGCGACGGAAATTTTCATCTGCTAAGACTTTAGGAATTTCCATTAAAGTGGAGCCGGAAGCTGGGTCATCCATTATTAGTAACATGGCGTTACGCATATACTGCTCAAACATCGGTCCGCCAGTTGATTTTAAATCGTAGAGTTTATCAAATATGCCAATCATTTCATTAATAACAAAACTTTTTTGTTCAGGATAACGTTCATCATATTCCAACAAGTTCAAAGCCAGTGGTCTTTCTAGGTCCGAAGGAGAAAAAATTATTACGTCCTCGGCTCTTTCTGGCGGGACTCTTTCTAAAATATCTTGAATAAGATCACCATGTGGATCAAGAACACAGACACCTTCCCCGTTCTGAATATCTTGAATAGCCATATTGGCTAAGAGAACAGATTTACCAACGCCTGATTTACCAACAATATAAGTATGACGGCGACGGTCCGCGCGTTTAATTCTCACTTCCTTTTTGAGGCCACGATAAACATTAGTTCCCAGACTAATCCCTTCATCAGGCATATTAGCCGGCGCTGAGGCTGATTTAGCGGTTAACCATAAGATATTTGGCGTTTCTGTTCGACTTAAAGGTAAATGAAAAATACTAGCCAGCTCCTCAGTATTAAGCAGAAAGCTACTAGTCTCCCGAAAATGGCGATAAATTATATCCTTAATAATATTGTCTTGCCCTTTTTTCTTGGGCCGAGAAAAAGAATTTCCATAACTGAAATTATTGTACTCAGCAAAAGCGCTAGCCAAATTTTCCAAATATCTTTCCGCCTTTTCTTTAGTCGGAGCAAAACTCAAAATGCGTAAGTTAACATCCAATCCTGCCTTAAGATTCTTTTCTTCAATCATTTTAAGCATCTCCTCTTCAACTGCGCTTAAACGCTTTTCTTTTCGCTCCATTTGACCATCTAGCTGTTTTTTCTTGTTAGAACCAACTAAAGAAAAAACGCTATCTAAGAAACCGGACCTTAAACCATCGGCGACAGAATTTTTTTCCTGAATACGAGAAACGGTGTGCCTGACTTTGCCGTGCCAGGAACCCTTAGCACTACGAACTACATATTGTATAACCAAACTCTCCCCTTTTTCTAATTTTGAAATAACATTAATTAAAGAATTCATCGGGTCGACCTCCATTTTATTGTAAGTCTTGAGCGGAAAAATAAAACTTTTGGTCGTTTTTAACCAAGCGGCCACCGCCTGCCCCTTAATGCCAAAAGAGTTATAGTCCTCCACCTCTTCAATAACAGCCGCTGGATAATGGGCATGGATTTGTTGCTCAAGATAACGAATATCTTTATGAGCGCAGGCCACATAAAAAGCAATCTGCTTGGCATTCGCCATTATCTCAAAAGAAACATGGTCACTTCTTCCTCGAAACCAAGCTCTAACTCCTCTTTCTGCTCGCAAGCCGCCAATAGCAGCAAAAATAGTCTCACCTTTAGCAATTTCTTCTTTCAAGGCTTGAGCGGAATTACCACCATCCTCATCCTGAGGCTTATCTTTAGGAATACGGATAGAAAAAACCTGATGACGCAAATAACGTCGAGAAGACAAAATGGTTTTAATAATGCGCAAAATCAAAAATATCACCGCAGCGGTAATAACCAGGGCGATGAGGTAGGGCAAGATGGTGCCGAAATTGGTCGGATTAGGACTCGGCATAAGCAAATTATTTATCAGTTAAAATTTATCTTTTAATCTAATGATGCGATCGGCTTTAATCTTAGCTTCCTGCTCTAAAAAAAATCGGTTCACTCCCGGAATCAGTTTCAGCCATTTTCTAATCAAGACAATAATCTGGTCGACTTTAAACTTGGCTTTTTGCATAAGCGCGTTAATCTTCACAACTGTCTCTTCTCCTGCTCGCTTAAACTCCTGCTGCTTGGCCGGGTCGAGCTGTAAAAAAATATCATGCAGTCCGTCTGATAAAATCAGGTCTATAGCACGCGCTCTTTCTTGCTCGACAGTCAGATTAGATGACATCGCCGTTGTCTTCGCGGCACCCTGAGAAGGTTTAGGTGTTTCTGCTTGCGCTTGAATTATTTTTTCCGGTGAAGTTTCCACTGCAACCTGAGGTAAACGCTCCTGAGAAGCAACCGGCTTGTCCTTTTTTTCAACTAAAGAAGGCTCGGATGCTAATTCCGGTTGATTACTAATTTTATCTAAATCAATCTTTTCTTTTTCATTAATCGGGATTACCATAAAATTTTAAACACTAATGGCGTCTACCGGGCAATTGTCCGCAGCATTCTTGGCACAGTCAGTTACCTCTGGATTAATAACCTCAGACTTTCCATCAGCATTCATCTGGAAAGTTTCCGGGCACATGCCAGCACACATCCCGCAGCCAATGCAGGCATTTTGGTCTACTTTTACCATATATTTATCTAATTATTTTATTAGTTATTTAACATTTTTATTATAACATATTTTCAGAAAAATAAAACCGTATTTTAACCCAGTTTTAGGCTGAAAAAATGACTAAATATGCCTTTAAAATAAGCGTGGACAATTTTTATTAACCGACTGATCTCACAGCTAATCTCCGCATTTGACAATTATCTGAGGTTTTGTTATATTAGTTAAATAAAATCTAAAATAATCTTAAAAATACAAGCTAAAAGGCTAGTGTTTTTTATGTAAAAAACGATATGGCACATAAGAAAGCCGCCGGTTCAACCACTCTCGGCCGCGATTCAGCGGGCAGACGTCTCGGCGTAAAATTAACTGATGGCCAGTGGGCCAAGGCCGGCGCGATTGTTATCAGACAGCGCGGCACCAAGTATCATCCTGGATTAAATGTCGACAAAGGTAAAGACGACACTCTTTTCGCATTGAAGAGCGGTTTCGTTAAATTCTCGACCAAAAAGCTGAAGAAATTCGACGGCAATTTAAAGACGACTAAAATCGTTAGTATTATCTTGAAAGCACCTGTGGCTAAGGCTGAAGCTGTGAAGAAATAGAGACAAAATCCTAAAAACAAAAAACAGCCGCCTAATTTAGCGACTGTTTTTTAATTGCTAAATTTTAATTTCTCTATCTCATATATTCCACTTAATCAAAGATGATTAATTATCTTTTTTGCTTACAAACCTTAATAAACTCCGCAAATAGCGGATGTGGTGATAATGGGCGAGAGATATATTCCGGATGGAATTGAACGCCGACAAAAAACGGATGGTCCTGGATTTCAATCGCCTCAACTATCTCGCCATCTGGTGACGTACCGGCCACCTTCAGACCTAATTGCTCAAAACGAGAGCGGTAATCGTTATTAAACTCATAGCGATGGCGATGTCGTTCGGAAACAGTCTTTTCTTTAGTAAACTTGCTATAAGCGGCTGCTAGCTTAGTTCCTGATTGTAATTGACAAGGCCAGCCACCCAGGCGAATAGTGCCACCGTAGCCCTTTTCCTTAATTAATTTTTCCTGGCCTGGCATAATGTGAATAACTGGATGAGGCGTCTTAGGCTCAACTTCTGCAGAATTAGCTTCTTTTAATCCGGCCACATTACGGGCAAATTCAATCACCGCCATCTGCATACCGTAACAAAGGCCAAAATACGGGACCTTCTTTTCTCGGCAATATTTAATAGCAGCAATCTTCCCTTCGGCGCCACGACTGCCCCAGCCCTGAGGAATAATTAAACCGTCCAAGCCATTAAAAGCCCTGGAGCCTTTTTTTTCAACCTCCTCTGCTCCTAGCCACTTAACCTTCACTTTACAGCGATTATGAGCACC
>CAYGLM010000011.1:0-20622 GCA_964350915.1 uncultured Gammaproteobacteria bacterium
TCAGCCGCCTGTTCCTGAGGCTTTTAATTTTGATACGCATAACCGCGCGGTTGGCTTGGGCGTGATGGGCTTAGCTGATTTGTTTGAACATTTTGATTTAGCCTATGATTCTCCCGAGGCTTATGACCTAGTTGATAGTTTAATGGAATTTATTAGTTATCAAGCGATTGATGAGAGTGCTGATTTAGCGCGCGAGCGCGGTTCTTATGATAATTTTAACGGCTCACTTTGGTCTAAGGGGCATGTCCCGGTTGATACCGTTGCCGTTTTAGAGCAGGAGCGCGGTTTTTTAAGTCAGGATAAGTCAGTCCAACTCGATTGGGATAAGTTGCGTGCTAAAGTTAAGGAGGGAATGCGTAATTCAACGCTACTGGCAATTGCGCCGACCGCTAACATCGGTTTAGTAGCCGGAACTTCAACCGGAATTGATCCGCGCTTTGCGCAGATTTTTAGCCGCAATACCCTTGGCGGTAAGCACATGGAATTAAATATTAATTTAGTTACTAAATTAAAAGAACTTGGTCTTTGGGAGAGAGCCAAGGATGATATTCTTGCCTCTTATGGAGATATCAGCGGTTTAGATTATATTCCAGCTGAGCTCAAAGAAATTTATAAAGATTCATTTTCCGTTGACCCGCGCGCCTTTATTGAAGTTTCTTCGCGCGCTCAGAAGTGGGTCGATCAGGCCATTAGTCGCAACATGTATTTAGCAACGCGCGATATTGAGGAAGTGATGGACGTTTATTTAGATGCTTGGGAGAGAGGTTTAAAGACTACTTATTATTTACACATGAAGCCACGTCACAGTGCGGAGCAGAGTACGGTGGCGGTTAATAAGTCAACTAGCTTGGGTAAATCTGGTTTTGGAGCAGCGGTCGCGCGCACTGGTTTTGGAGCAGCGATTACTAAAATGGAAATTCCCGCCGCGTCCGAAAAAGAAGTCGAAATTAAAATTGAAGAAGCAGTACCCTATAAAGCCTGCCCAGTTGATCCTCAAGAACGCGCCCAATGTGATAGTTGCCAATAATTATTAAGAGTGTGGGGTGATAATAATATTTTTGAGCGAATATGATTTCGTAGAGCAAAAACGAAGGTACTGAGTTTTTGCCCCAGAAAAAATCCTGAACGTAAAAATACTATTATCACCACATAAATATAAATATATGATATTAGGAAAACCCTTAAACGAAGATATGAATTTGCGCCCCATTAAATATCAATGGGCCTATGATTTATATAATCAAGCGGTCGCCAACACTTGGTTCCCGCACGAAATCGCTTTAGGCGAGGACTTGGACGATTGGCGCAAGATGAGCGAAGACGAGCGCTCGGCTGTTAGTTTCTTAATGAGCTTCTTTAATCCCGGCGAGCTGATTGTCAACCGCACTTTGGCTCTTGGCGTCTATCCCTATCTTAAGGCACCAGAAGCCCATCTTTACTTAGCCAAACAAATGTGGGAAGAGGCGAATCATTGTGTCGCTTTTGAATATGTTCTAGAAACTTTTCCCCTTGATAAAGAGAAAATCTTTTCTCAGCACTTGGAAGTGCCATCAATTAAAGCCAAGGAAGATTTCATTAGTAAATATTTGAATCGAATGACTGATGTGAGCTTGGATATTGAGAGCTTAGAAGGCAAGCAGGAATTCGTACGCAATTTAATTGCTTATAATATTGTGATGGAAGGTATTTGGTTTTATTCCGGCTTTATGGTTGCTCTTAGTTTTCGTCAGCAACAGAGACTGAAGAATTTTGGTTCGATGATAGACTGGGTGGTGCGTGATGAAAGTTTGCATTTGAAGTTTGGCATTAATTTAGTGCTAACTATTTTAGAAGAGAATCCAGATATTACCACACCAGAGTTTGCCGAAGAAATTAAGGCCATGATAATTGAGGGCGTTAAGCTGGAAACCGCTTACAATAAAGATCTATTTCCGCGCGGTATTCTTGGTCTTAATGCTGATTACGTTAATCAATATGTGGAATATGTGGCTGACCGTCGTTTGGAAGAGTTAGGCTTTGAGACACATTTCAAGGCCGTTAATCCTGCTCAGTGGATGGCCACGGAAATTGACACTCTTGAGCTCGTCAATTTCTTTGAAGCCCAGAATACTAAGTACGAGGTTGATAATCGGGCGCATAAGTAAATTACGGACAATTTTATAGGTTGATAAAAATACCAGAAAATTCTGGTGTTTTTAATATTATTAGTATTTTATGGTATAATTATAAAACCATAATAAATCATCATGTTAATAGTATGACATTTTCTAGAAAATTGCCGCAAAAAATTCTAATCTTTCTCTGTGTTCCTATTTTTTTTTCTGTTAGTTGCCTTGCCTCTGCCGGCAGGAGCGACAGACTCAGAACTTATTACTATAATTCCTGATCAGCCTTATTTCATGACGCCTTCCGATATCGCTTTTGACTCTAGCGGTAATATCTATGTCGTTGATACTAATAATCACCGCATTCAGAAATTTGACTCTAGCGGCACCTTTATCACTAAATGGGGCTCATCTGGCTCTAGTGATGGTCAGTTTAATTATCCTCAAGGCATAACCATAGATACTAGCGGCAATATCTATGTCGTTGATACTAATAATCACCGCATTCAGAAATTAAAAAATCAAGCAGCCACAATTAACTCTTTAAATAAATTAGTCACCACTAAGTCCAGCATTAACATCATTGCTCAGGCCAATACGATTAAATATTATTTTCAAGAAGATTCAAGAGGTAATATTTCAGGATGGACATATGATAATCGTCTTAGTCTCAATAATCTCAATTGCGGCACTAAATATGTTTTTAGAGTTAAGGGTATTAATTTTTTCCATCAAGAAACTGCTTGGTCAAATCCACTTGAAGTTTATACTCTCCCCTGTTCTTCAGTTCAGACGGAACCGACGTTTGCTATGTTTGTTAATTCCAGTTCCGATTTTGCCCTAAAAGAAAACTATGATGATATTGGATTGTATTACGATAATCAAAACGGAGGTCTATCTGTAATAATAGAACAGCAGGGAGTAGTTGGAAGTGGTTATTTTTCCGAAAACGTTTTTATTAAAGATATATATTCAACATCTCCTCTTACGCCTTGGCAGAACAAGGTAACTCTTCCTCAGGCAATTATGGCAGCGGCTAGCGGCGTGATTGGGCAATATATTTATATTGCCGGCGGCACTTCTGACTGGAATGATGCTGATTATTTGCGTCGTTATGACACTGTTAATGATGTTTGGGAAAATAAAGCAACTCTACCAATGCCTATAGTCAATCCGATGACCGCTGTTTTAAATGATAAGCTGTATATTATTGGTGGTCGCGATGAGGACTGGGGTGCATCCGCCTCTGGAGTAGTGTATGACCCAGTAAACGATAGCTGGTCTAGTATCGCTGATATGTCTCAGCCAAGAATCGGGGCGGTAGGCGGAGTATATAATAATAAAATATATGTAACTGGTGGCATTGATGGTTCAGGCGGCACTAACATTCAAACGACTGCAGTATATAATCCAGCAACTGATACCTGGCAGGAAGGATTGGCGCCATTTCCCCTGCTTAAGTCAGGCGGCGCTACCGCTAAATTTATCGGCAACAAGCTCTATGTGGCTGGTGGTCAAGTTGATCGTGATGGCCAATTTTCTGACGCCATTGTAGCCTATGACCCTATCGCCAATACCTGGGAAACAAATCTGGCTCCAATGCCAGCTAAGCGCATCGGTGGCACCTCAGCGGTTGTTAATGATAAGTTTTTGTATATAGGCGGAACTGATGAAAGCTGGAATAGCTCAAACGAAATCTATTTATATGACCCCGCAACTGATATCTGGTATCAAATCTTTGACTTACCTGATTTTCTGCACCGCTCTTCTGTTAATATAGTTAATGATCAATTATTTGTCATGGGTGGCCGCAATTATGGTTGGGATTCAGTTGATACTAATTTTGTAATTCCTGTTTCTAATTTCAGTGACACCGCCTTAAACAGGTATTTTAAAACTATCTCTTGGTCACCAGTCACTCCCGGCTCCTCCTCCATCTCTCTTTCGTATTCAGTTGACGGAGGCCAGAGTTACACTTCTTTAGGTAGTGAGAGCGGTACTTTTTATATTGATAACGTTTCAAGTATAATGGTCTCAAGTTGAAATTTACAGCCACGCCTGATGGCGATAATTACCCTTCTGTAAGTAACTATTTAGTAAACTATCATTACTCAGGCGAGGCTATTTATCATTCTCAGATTTTTGACGGTCTAGAAGCGGTTAATTGGAATTATATTTTCTTTGACGCCGAAATGCCCTTAGGCGCTAATTTATCTTTTCAAACCAGAACAGGAAATAGCAATATTTTCGACGAGACTTGGTCTGATTGGGTAGATAGCGCTGATGGTGTCATTATGTCTCCGGCGGCGCGCTACTTGCAAGTTAAAATAGTATTTACTTCTGGAGAAACAAGCTCTCCCTTATTGCGCTCTTTTGGGGTAATGTTTGCCCCTCTAGGCAAAATCTCAGCCTCTCCTATCACCAATATTTCATCTTCCTCACCGGAAGTTCTGCTTCTACAAGGAGAATCTTTGCCTGATGCTAATATATATATTCCCGCTGAGACAACGAGCCCGTCTCTAAATGTCTCTCATTTCAAGCAAATAGCTGAAAATTCTGCCTCCGCTCTTATCTCTCAAAATATTAATATTTTTTCTGAGATTTTTGGTAGACAAATAAGATTACGCATCCCAGAAGGAATTAGTATAACCGCGCCCTCTTCTGACTGGTCGGGAGTTATTAGTCTGCCCCAGTCAAGAAGTGTTGTTGATTTGGAGCTTGGTGAAGGATTAGAGGCAGTCTCTTCTTTTAAGGTCGGTGACGAAAACATGTCTCTTTCTTTTGATAAGGCAGTGAGAATATTAATTCCTGGTTTAGCTAGTCGCAGTATTGGTTACTATGATCAGGATGGAGAGTTTCATGAAATTAATGATATTTGCGCAGCCGACACCCAAGAGGCAGGAGACGCTCTTCCTGAAGCAGGGGATTGCAAAATAGATGTATCTGGAGATTTAGTAATCTATACCAAGCACTTTACTCAGTTTGTTGTTTTTCAAATAGCCGGTTTTGATTATGAGGATGATGAAAACAATAATGATACCCCCTCTGTTATCAGCGAGCCTCGCACCATTGCCTCTACTCCTCCTGTTCCTGCCTGTACAGCCGTCACCTATTCTGACTGGCAGCCCTGCCAGGCTGGATTCAATATTCAATTTAGAACCATTGCCTCTCAATCTCCAGAAAGCTGTTCTCTTACTGCTGAACAAAGACAGTTGATGGAAAGGAGTTGCTCTAGTGAGCAAACTTCGGAACAAGATGGTGAAAATGGCACTAGCTCCGAAGATAGTTCTGCTCTCAAAGACTCTGTTCTCAGTCGAGAAAGAACTCTAACTACTAAAATTAATACCACTCTTTCTAGTCGTCTTTCTGGCCGCATCCTGCTTCAAGTAGAAGAGAAGGGAGAAGCTTGGTATCTTAATCCCCTAAATAACCTCCGCTATTATCTTGGCCGCCCTGCTGATGCCTTTAATCTTATGCGTGCTTTAGGGCTAGGAGCAACGACACAAGACATCAGCTCTTTCCTAAAAAACACCGCCCCTAAAAGATTATCTGGACGCATCTTGCTTCAAGTCGAAGATAAAGGTCAGGCCTATTATGTTAATCCTCTAACCCTAAAACTTCATTATCTTGGCCGCCCTGATGACGCCTTTAATCTAATGCGCACCCTAGGACTAGGTATTTCAAATAGTAATGTCAGGCAGATTGGGTTGGGGGAGTAGTGTGGAATTTCGCATCAACTGATAATAAAATAATTTCAAAAGTTTACTGTACTGATATAAAAAATCCGCTTCCTTTAGGGGAAGCGGTTTGTTTATGTTTTTAATTCATTTCTTCTAGAACCCCGGCTCTTTCTTTTTCCGGGTAAAAAAAGCTGATTAATCGGTTAACGACTTGACCGTGAATGCCACGGTAGTTATTTTTTAGCTTTTGTAGAGGGAAGTTTTTGTAATCGGGCAAATCCTCGATTTTCAAAAATATCGCTGACAGCATAGCGGCGGTCGTTCCGGGTAGGTGATTGAAAACCTGCATAATAGCCGTTTTTTTTGATTCCGGCATGAACATGAAGTCTTTCTGGTTATAGACGCGCTGCAAACCTTCTTTATAGGCGCGACTTTGCGGTTTTTCCGCCTGATGTTCACCGTGCCAGTAGACCAAGCCTACTTCGTAGAGAGTTGTGGGCAAGACGCCTTTATTCTCGTAATAGAGATTCTCTATTGCAAGTTGGAGCATGTTCGCTAGTTGGTCTTGATAGACACTAACGATTGCCATCTTTTCCGGACTTAAGCCGTGAATTTTGAAGTAATTGGATTCTGATTGATAAATTACCATGGTTTATATCTGTTTTGTTGTTTTTAAATAACTTTTATTTTTGTTTGCGCTTACATTATAATATAATTTAACTTTTGTCAATATTTATTTTATTAAATATAAGTATTATACTGATATTGATAGAAAAGCCGCTTTAGCGGTAATTTTTGGTTATTATATAGAAAAATTATGAGTATTTTCAGCAAATTGTTCCCGGACGCGAACGAAAAGGTGGTAAAAGCCATGCGGCCAACTATTGATATTATTAATAGCTTAGAGCCGGAGATAGAGAAACTGTCCCCGGAGGAGCTAAAAGCAAAAACTGGCGAATTTAAGGAGAGACTAGCTGGCGGTGCCAGTTTAGATGATATTTTGCCAGCTGCCTTTGCCTCTGTGCGCGAAGCTTCTCGACGTATTCTTGGTCAGCGCCATTACGATGTTCAGCTTGTTGGCGGCATTGTCTTGCACCGTGGCCAAATCGCGGAAATGAAAACTGGTGAAGGTAAAACTTTAGTAGCAACCCTGCCTTTGTATTTGAATGCGCTCGCGGGCAAGGGCGTGCACTTAATTACCGTTAATGATTACCTGTCTCGAGTCGGCGCTGGCTGGATGGCTCCAGTTTATCATGCTCTGGGTTTATCAACCGGTGTCATCGTTCACGATAACGCTTATATTTACGATCCGAGCTATACCGACGACAGCCAGTTTGATGTGCGCTTACAAAATTTCCGCCGGGTACCGCGCCGTGAAGCTTATTATTGCGATATCACTTACGGCACGAATAATGAATTTGGTTTTGATTATTTGCGCGACAATATGGTTTATAGCTTGGCGCAAACTGTGCAACGCCCGCTTTATTACGCCATCGTTGATGAAATCGATTCCATTTTAATTGATGAAGCTCGCACCCCGCTGATTATTAGTGCTCCCGCTGAAGAATCTGGCGATCGTTATGCTAAATTTTCTCGCCTCGTAGAGCAGTTAGTGGAAAATGATGATTATAATATTGATGAGAAAATGCGCGCGACGACTCTGACTGAGGGAGGAATTACGAAAATTGAGAAATTGTTGGGCATGGGAAATATTTATGTAGAAGGTGGTGTTAAGGAAGTTCATCATTTAGAACAAGCTCTTAAGGCGCGCGTTCTTTTTAAGCGCGACAAGGATTATGTTGTTAAAGATGGAGAAATTATTATCGTTGATGAATTTACTGGCCGCATGATGCCAGGTCGTCGTTATAGTGAAGGTTTGCATCAAGCGATTGAAGCTAAGGAAGGCGTCGTTGTTCAGAAAGAATCGCAGACTATGGCGACCATCACTTTCCAAAATTTGTTTCGTATGTACAGCAAGCTGGGCGGTATGACTGGTACGGCCGCCACAGAAGCGGAAGAATTTTACAAGATTTATAAATTAGAAACTATTGTCATCCCAACCAATCGCCCTAATATCCGTAAAGATTTAAATGATTTGATTTACCGAACAGAGGAGGACAAATTCAAGGCGGTTATTCGTGACGTGAAGGAGCGCAACGAAAAAGGTCAGCCGATTTTAATTGGTACAATTTCTATTGAGAAGAATGAAATTATGACGGAGATGATGGAGCGCGAGGGTTTACGTCCACAAATGCTTAACGCTAAGAACCATCAACGCGAAGCCGAAGTCATTGCTCAGGCTGGAAAAAAAGGAGCGATTACTTTAGCTACTAACATGGCTGGTCGCGGTGTTGATATTATTTTGGGTGGTAATCCGCCGGTTAAAGAAGATCAGGAAGAAGTGCGCTCTCTTGGTGGTTTACATGTTATTGGCACAGAGAGGCACGAGTCCCGCCGTATTGATAATCAGTTACGTGGACGTGCGGGACGTCAAGGAGACCCAGGTTCTTCGCAATTCTATGTTTCCACTGATGATGATTTAATGCGTATTTTTGGTGGCGATAGAATGAAGGGTTTGATGCGAACTTTAAATGTGCCGGCTGATGTGCCCATTGAGAACAAGATGATTTCTAATTCGATTGAAAGCGCACAGAAAAAAGTTGAGGGCAATAATTTTGATATCAGAAAACATTTAGTGGAATATGATGACGTTATTAATAAGCATCGTATGGCGATTTACAAGCGCCGTCGCGAGATTATTGAAATTAGCGAAATCGCAGAACAGGTGAGCGATGATACCCCGAAAACTTTAGCAGAAATTATTTTACCGATGATTAAAGCGGAGGTAGAAAGCGTCATTGTTTTTCACACTGCCGCTGAACAGCCAATAGAATGGAATATTCAGGAAATATACGAAACGATGCGCACAGTTTTCTCGGCGGGCGAAGAATTAAAGACAAAGCTTGAAGAACTTGTAGTCGCTGGTGGTCGCTTGGAAGATATTAAAGAAAAAATTAGTCAGCATTTATTTGCTGAGATAGAAAAGCAATATCAGCTCTTAGCCGAGAAATTCACCGCTGTTGGTTTGGATTTTAAGGAAGTAGAAAAGGGAATTTTGATTCGTTCTATTGATCAGCTCTGGGTTGAGCACTTAGAAACAGTAGATTACTTGCGTCGTGGCATCGGTCTGCGCGGTTATGGTCAGCGCGATCCACTGGTTGAATATAAAAAGGAGGCTTATCGCTTGTATCAAGAATTAGTTGGTCTGATAAATAAAAATGTCGCTTACTCAATTTTCAAGACCGGCGAAGGTTTGGCGATGGCGGCGGCGCAACAAGAAAGGGAGGCGGTTAAAATGTTTGCGCGTGCTCCTGAAGCAAGGCTAGAATTTTCTGGTGCGCAAAAAGAGATGCAACGCCAAGCTGGCGACCGTAACACCATTGATTTAGTTAGAGACAAGGCCAAAGACGAAAGCGGCAAAATTGTTGGCCGCAACGACCCTTGTCCTTGTGGTAGTGGGAAAAAGTTTAAGAAATGTTGCGGAGCTTAGTATAAGATTTATGTCAGAAAAGTTAAAAATAAAAGTAGCCTCGTTTAATCCGGTTAAAGTTGCTGCTGTTGAAGAAGTGGTGCTTGATTATAATTTTTTGGCCGATGCGAGCGTTGAGTCGATTGCAGCTGCTTCAGAAGTTGCTGATCAACCTAAGAGCTTGGAGGAAACTATCAAGGGAGCAATGAATCGAGCGCGCAATGCTTTCCAAAACTGTGATTATAGTTTTGGTTTAGAATCTGGTTTAATGGCAGTGCCTTTTACTAAAACCGGCTGTATGGATTTTTGTGCTTGCGCTATTTTTGACGGTAATGAATTTCATCTTGGTCTATCTTCTGCTTGGGAGGCGCCTCAGACCGTAGTAAATTTAATGTTAGAGCAGGGCTTAGATATGAACCAAGCGGCTCAAGCAGCCGGTTTAACCGATAGTCCTCAGGTGGGTTCAGCTGAAGGCTTAATTGGTATAATGACGCGTAATCGCTTAGATAGGAAGACTTATACTAAACAAGCAATAATTACTGCTTTGATACATTTGGAAAATAAATAGTTCTAAATTTGCAAGATAAATAGTTAAACATCGATATAAATATGGATAAAACCAGCAATAATAAAATAGCCGCAACTAAGCAGTCGTCGGTCAAAAGCACGGCCGTGAGTGCCGAAGAAGCCGTTTTAGCCTTTTGGCAACGGGCTGATATTTTTCAAAAATCAGTTGATAGGCCAGCTCCGCAAGGCGACTACGTCTTTTATGACGGGCCGCCCTTTGCTACCGGCACCCCACATTACGGTCATCTTGTTTCCAGTATTATGAAAGATGTTGTGCCGCGTTATTTTACGATGAACGGTTATAAGGTTGAACGCAAATGGGGTTGGGATTGTCATGGTTTACCGATTGAAAATATAGTCGAGAAAGAGCTTGGCACCAAGCGCAAGAAAGATATTGAGGAGTTGGGCGTTGAGAAGTTCAACGAGCTTTGTCGCTCGAAAGTATTAACCTACGCTGATGAATGGGAAAAAGTTGTTACTCGACTCGGTCGTTGGGTCGATATGAAAAATCCTTATCGAACTATGGATTTAGGATTTATGGAATCGGTTTGGTGGGTTTTTAAAGATTTATGGGACAAGGGCTTAATATATGAAGCGCATCGTTCGATGCATATTTGTCCACGTTGCGAAACAACTCTGTCACAATCAGAAGTCACCGAAGGTTATCGCGATATTAAAGACTTAAGCGTAATCGCAAAATTTGAACTACTTGATGAGCCGGGAACTTTTGTCTTAGCTTGGACTACGACACCTTGGACCTTGATTGGTAATGTTGCGCTAGCGATTGGCAATGGAATTCAATACGTTAAAGTTTTAAGTGATGGTGCTCATTATATTATTGCCAAGGAAAGATTGGCTGATGTTTTTAAAGATAAACAAACGGAAATAATTTCCACCCTTACTAGTGCCGATTTAATTGGGCGTGCTTATAGGCCGCTATTTGATTATTATGCCGCCGACGAGAAGTTGGAAAATCGCGCCAATGGCTGGAAAATATACGCTGCTGATTTTATTACTACTGAAGAGGGAACGGGTGTTGTTCATATCGCCCCCGCTTTTGGTGAAGATGATATGAAACTAGGAAGAGAAAATAATTTACCTTTCATTCAGCATGTTGGCCTCGACGGTCATTTTGCTCCGGCCGTCAAAGATTTTCCCGATTTCCATGTCAAACCTTTAGATAATCATATGGCGACTGATATCGAGATTATTAAATATTTAGCAGGTCATACTTTACTTTTTCATAAAGAAAAATACGAACATAGCTATCCACATTGTTGGCGCTGCGACACCCCTTTAATTAATTATGCGACTTCTTCTTGGTTTGTTAACGTTACTAAAATTAAAGACAAACTTTTAGAAACCGCAAAAGATATCAATTGGTCTCCGGAACACATGAAAGAGGGGCGCTTTGGTAATTGGTTAGAAGGTGCTCGTGATTGGTCAATTTCTCGTCAGCGTTTTTGGGCGAGTGCAATTCCTCTTTGGGAATGTGCTTGTGGCGAACGCCAGGTTATTGGCAGCGTATCGGAATTAGAAAAACTAAGCGGAGTTAAATTAGATGATATTCATAAAGATAAAGTTGATGCGGTCTTTTTTCCTTGCGCTAAATGCGGGGGTCAGATGAAACGCATCCCCGATGTTTTAGATTGTTGGTTTGAATCCGGCTCTATGCCTTATGCCCAGCATCATTATCCTTTTGAGAATAAAGAGAAGGTTGAGAATAATTTTCCCGCCAAGTTTATCGCTGAGGGCGTTGATCAAACTCGGGCTTGGTTCTATTATCTTCACGTCATCGCTGGCGGTGTGCGCGCCAGTCACGCTTATGAAAATGTTATTGTTAATGGCATCGTTTTAGCTGAAGACGGCAAGAAAATGTCTAAGCGTCTGCAAAATTATCCGGACCCAATCCTAATGCTTGATAAGTATGGAGCTGATGCTTTGCGTATGCAGCTTTTATCTTCACCGGTAATGGCGGCGGAAAATCTTAATTTTTCTGAGAAGGGAACTGAAGAATCTTTACGCAAAAACGTGATGCTGCTTAATAACATCTATAATTTTTACGCCCTTTACGCTGCTGAGAATCCAGATTTTAAGGCGACGGGTAAAGAATTGTCCGATTTGGCGATAAAGAGCAGCAACGTTTTAGATAAATGGATACTGGCTAAATTTAATTTAGCTTTAGAGAGTACAACCGCAGCGATGTCAGCTTATAATTTACCCAAAGCTGTTCGACCACTGACTGAATTAATTGACGAATTTTCTACTTGGTATTTGCGCCGTAGTCGTGATCGTTTTAAATCTGAGGATTTAGCTGATAGACAGGCGGCTTTAGCAACGACCAAGTTAGTGCTTTCAGAATTAAGTAAGTTAATTGCTCCGTTTATGCCTTTTGCCGCTGAAGATTTGTGGCAGAAGTTAAGTGGATATGATTTTAATGATGAAAATTCCTCTGTTCATTTGGAAAATTGGCCGCAGAGTTTTGAATTAGCGACAGACTCTGCTACTGGAGCAGAAGAAGTTTTAGAAAAAATGACCCTTGTTCGTCGCATTGTTGAGGCTGGCCTAGCTAAACGCGATGAAGCCGGCATTAGAATTAGACAAATGCTTAATAAGGCAACTGTTAAAGGCGGGGCAGAGTTGGGCGCAGCTTATCAAGATTTAGTTAAAGACGAACTAAATATTAAGAGTCTCGAACTTTTTGCTGGTTTAGAGAATCTAGAAGTCGAGCTCGATACGGAAATTACGCCAGAGCTCAAGCAAGAGGGAATTAAGCGTGAAATCATCCGGTCTATCAACATGTTGCGAAAAGAAAACGGTTTAAGCTTGAAGGATAGGACTAAAATTTTACTAGCAACAGAAAGCGAGGAAATAAAAATGGCAGTTGAAGCGGCCAGCGCAGAAATTAAAAAGGAAACTTTGAGCGACAGCCTAGAATTAGTCGCTGAAATCAGCACCGACTCCGATTCTAAGGAAATCAAGGTTGATGGGCAAAAAATTCATTTAATCTTGAAAAAATAGCAAATTTATGCTATAATTATATATTAGTAAGAAGAATTTTCTTCCTAATTTAATTTTTCGTTAAATTTAATTAAAATAAGCTAAAAATTCTATGACTATCCTTTACATCGTCTTGGGAGTGGTCGTGGTTGTCGCCTTATTGGTGATTTCCATGTACAACGGCCTGATTCGCTTAAAGAACCGTGTTGACGAAGCTTGGAGCGATATCGACGTCCAACTCAAGCGCCGTTATGACTTAATTCCAAATTTAATCGAAACTGTTAAGGGTTACGCCGCTCATGAGCAGGCTACTTTTGAAAAAGTGGTTAATGCGAGAAATGCAGCTATGTCCGCTCAAGCAGGTGGTGACGCTGAAGCTAGAGGACAGGCGGAAAACGCTTTGTCTAGCACCTTGAAGTCAATTTTCGCCTTAGCGGAAAATTATCCTGACTTGAAGGCTAATCAAAACTTCCTAGAACTACAGCGCGAATTGTCTGATACCGAAAACAAGATTCAAGCTTCTCGTCGTTTTTACAACACTAACGTTCGCGATTTCAATACTAAGATTGAAGTCTTTCCAAATAATATCATTGCCGGCTGGTTAAAGTTTACTAGTCGCAAGTTCTTCGAAATTGAGAACGAGACTGAGCGTCAGAACGTTCAAGTCAAGTTCTAGTTAGTTATTAGTTAAATTAATTTCAAACATATGGGAGGATTCATTTATTTTATTGTCTTCGTTGTCATCTTCTTTCTCAGTAGTCTGAAGCAGATTAACCAATATGAACGCGGTGTTTTATTCACCATGGGCAGATATTCCGGCATTATGAGTCCGGGCTGGCGTTTCATCTGGCCGATTTTCCAGAGCTTCAAGAAAGTTGATATGCGTGTTAAAGCGGTTGATGTTCCTGATCAGAAAGCAATTACTCGCGACAACGTTTCGGTGATGGTTAATGCTGTTATTTATTATCGGGTTGAGATGGCGGAAAAGGCAGTGATTGAAGTAGAAAACTTTTACTATGCGATTTCTCAGTATGCCCAGACAACGATGCGTAATATTGTCGGTGAAGTTACTTTAGATGAATTATTATCACAGCGTGAAAAAATTGCTGATCGTATTCGCGAAATTGTTGATAAAGAAACTGACGCTTGGGGTTTGAAGGTTAATAATGTTGAGCTTAAGGACGTTTCTTTACCGGAATCAATGGAAAGAACGATTGCTAAACAGGCCGAAGCTGAACGTGAGAAACGAGCGGTTATCATTAATTCCGAAGGTGAATTGGCGGCGGCTAGCAACTTAGCTAAGGCAGCTGATATGTTATCAGCGTCAAAAGGCGCTTTGCACTTAAGAACCTTGCAGTCAATTAACGATTTGTCTTCCGACCAATCTAATACTATTGTATTTATGACTCCAATTGAAGTACTTAGAGCCTTTGAGGGTTTCGGCAAGAAGAATGAATAATTAGAAAAATTAAAGAAGAAAAATTACTATGGCAACTCTTTATACTCATAGCGATTCTAATAGACGAAAAACCTGGGCCCTTTTGGCCGGGTTTTTTGTCTTTGTTATGATAGTTGGCTTTATTTTTAGTCAGGCCCTAGGTGATTCCATGATTCTTTACATCGCTGTTATCTTTAGCGTCGCTTCCAGTTTTTTTAGCTACTGGTACAGCGACAAGCTAGTTTTAGCGATGTCAAAAGCCCATGAAGTTAAGCCGGAAAATAATCGTGAACTTTATCGTCTAGTAGAAAATCTTTGTATTACTGCCGGCCTACCGGTGCCAAAAATTTATATTATTAACGATAGCGCGCCGAATGCTTTTGCTACTGGCCGCGATCCGAAACACGCGGTTATTGCTGTTACTACCGGCTTACTTCAGAAGCTAGACCGTTCCGAACTAGAAGGCGTCATTGCTCATGAACTTTCCCACATTGGTAATCGCGATATTTTATTAGCGACTCTAGTGACCGTTTTAGTTGGTTTCATTGTTTTATTGTCGGACTGGTTTGGTCGTTCAATGCTTTTTGGAGGGCGCCGCGATAATAATAAGGGTGGCGGGGTAATGATAATAGTCGCTATCGTTTTAGCAATTCTAGCACCACTATTTGCTTACTTTATGCAGTTTGCAATTTCGCGCAAGCGAGAATTTTCTGCTGATGCTGACGGCGCTCTGTTGACTCGTTATCCTGAAGGCTTAGCGCGCGCTTTAGAAAAAATTTCCGCTGACCAAGAGCCGCTTGAAGTTGCTAATCGCGCGACGGCGCATTTATATATCGCCTCGCCGTTTAAAGGTAAGAGTAAGAAAGGTTTTTTTGCTAAGGCTTTTATGACGCATCCGCCGATTGAAGAGAGAGTTAAGCGCTTAAGAGGAATAGTTTGAACGCCGGTAATTCAGGAAGAGCAGAAATAAAATTAACTATCAAAAATTATGAAGAGTAAAGATATTTATGAATTAGCGGTCCGTTTGGGTCGGGAATCCGATTTGCGTGGTCAAGAAAAAGTAGAAAAATATTTGGCTCGAATTAAGAAGAAATATGAAGCATTAACACCGGAGAAACAGACAGATTTTGACGAGGAGAAACTCAGTAATCCTTATTCTGATTCGCGCATTCTTTTTGATAATGGTCGCAAGGTTAAAAAAATATTAGCGGGAATTGACATGGAAACGCCCGAACTTCTACTTGCCAAACAATTGGGTGAGATAGATTTAGTTTTAGCACATCATCCTGAAGGTTATGCCTTGGCTGATTTATCGGACGTAATGCCTCTGCAATCTCAAGTACTGGCTGACTATGGTGTGCCGATTAATATTGCTGAATCGGTAATTAAACCGCGCATTAGTGAGGTTAATCGTGGAGTTTCGCCTATCAATCATAATCGCGCGGTTGATGCTGCTCGTCTGCTTGATTTAAATTTTATTTGCGTTCATACGCCGGCAGATAATTTGGGCGCTAATTTTCTGGTTAAGTTATTTCAAGAAAAAGAAGCAGATTTAGACACGGTCGGTGATATTATGGAACTTTTGGAAACCATTCCCGAATACGCCGCCGCTAAGAAGATGAAGTCTGGACCGCTTATTTTTGCCGGCTCGGAAGATAATAGTTGCGGCAAAATTGTGGTGACTGAATTTACTGGTGGCACTTCCGGCTCTAAAGATGTTTATGAAAAAATGTCTCATTACGGTATTGGCACGGTTATTGGCATGCATATGTCAGAAGAGCATCGTAAGGAAGCAGAGAAATATCATATCAACGTTGTGATTGCTGGTCATATGGCTTCTGATTCTTTGGGCATGAATTTACTTTTAGATGAAATTGAGAAACAGGGAGTAGAAGTGGTGCCGATTAGCGGACTGATTCGCGTCAAACGCTTTTAATTAAATTAGTTTGCGTTAACGCTTTTAATTAGATTCATGTGCGTCAAGCGCTTTTAAATGATTATTAAAAAAACAGAAAAAAAATCCGTCCGCAAAAAACAGTTAACCAAGCATTCTGCTCCAGCCTTAGAACTGTTAGCTCCGGCCGGAAATATTTTGAAAATGAAGACCGCCATCGCTTACGGAGCCGACGCGGTCTATTTAGGTATTCCGGATTTTTCTTTGCGCGTGCGCATTAATGACTTTGATTTCAGTAGTATTAAGGCGGCCGTTGCTTATGCGCGTGAACGTGGCACTAAAGTTTACGTCACCGCTAATATTTTTGCTCATAATTCTCATCTACCTTCTTTCGTTTCTTATTTAAAGAAATTACGAGTAATTGCTCCCGATGCCCTGATTGTTTCTGATCCTGGTATTTTGCGCTTGATAAAAAAGCACTGGCCGCAAGCAGAAATTCATTTATCGACGCAGGCGAATTGTACGAACGCTGAAGCGGCTCTTTTCTGGAAAGAGCAGGGCGTCGCGCGTATTGTTTTAGGAAGAGAGGTGACCCTGAAAGAAATTAAAGAAATCCACCGCGCTGTTCCGCAAGTGGAGTTAGAGTATTTTATTCACGGTGCGATGTGCATGGCTTATTCCGGACGCTGCTTTCTTTCCAAATTATTTGTTAATCGTAGTGGCAATCTTGGTGACTGCGCTCAGCCTTGTCGTTGGCAATACGATGTTAATCGCTATTCTTTAAAAGCTCATGGCCACGAAGAAGAGCTCGAACTTATTGAAGAAAAACATGGCGCTTATCTTTTGAATTCTCGTGATTTATGTTTGATTAAACAATTACCAGAACTAGTTAAGGCGGGTGTTACCAGTTTTAAGATTGAAGGTCGCGCTAAAAGCGTTTATTATCAGGCAGTTGTTTGTGCCGTCTATCGCCGAGCGCTTGATTTGATACTCAAGAAAACACCAAGCTCTAATTTACAGGAAGAACTTAAAGCTCTTTTTCATGAACTAGAAACAAAGTTAGTTCATCGTGGTTATACCACTGGATTCTTGTTAGGTGAGCGCGCTGATCAGAATATCAAGGATTCACATAATAAGAGTAAATGGGAATTTTGTGGTCAGACTTTGGCTAGCAATCAGGCCCCGGGTAATACTAAGGCCTCGGCTAGTACTATAAACACAAATCTTATTTTCAAAGTTCACAATACCATTCGCATTGGAGACGAAGTGGAAATTTTGTTGCCAGGCCAAGAAATTATTAAATTGAAACTGCGCCATCTATTTGATGCTAAAACTGGTGAGGAAATCACAGAGGCGCACGGCGGCGGTGGTAGTCGGGAAGCGATGTTAGTTTTGCCACCAGGTAGCTCATTGGTTCCAGAATTCAGTGTCTTAAGAAGAAAGATGGTCAAATAAAAATAAAAGATATTAAATTAAGAATATGATTTCATTTCTTAGAGGAAAAGTAATCGCTAAGTTAACCAGTTCGGTGATTCTAGATGTGCGCGATGTCGGCTATGAAATTTTTGTTGGCGAAAATTTTCATAATGACTTGAAAATTGGCGTGGAGATAGAAATTTTTATTCATCATCATGTGCGTGAGGAAGCTTCCGATCTTTACGGTTTCAAAACAGCTGGTGATTTAGAAATCTACGCCTTGCTTTTAAGTGTTTCCGGTGTTGGTCCGAAATCAGCGCTGGGAGTTTTGAGTTTAGCAAGTGGAAGTGATGTTGTTCAGGCAATTTTACGAGGAGATCCTGATTTATTAACCAAGGTCGCTGGCATTGGCAAGAAGACAGCCGAGAGAATAGTTTTGGAATTAAAGAGCAAGGTTTTGCGCATTGCTAGTAGTCGCGACGAGTCCGGTCAGGACCAGCTTAATTACGGCAGCGATGAAATCGACGCCTTGATGTCCTTGGGCTATTCTTTATCAGAAGCTAGGAATGCTCTTAGCGCCTTGCCAGTAGAGTTGAAAGATAGTGGCGAAAGAGTCAAGCAGGCCCTAAAGAAGATGAAAAAGTCTTAATTACTATGCTTTACAAGAGCGCATTTTTTGGATAGGATAGTAGTAAATATATGAAACAATCACAGCTTTTTACAAAAACAGTTAAGGAATTGCCTAAAGATGAGGCAAGCTATAATGCTCAAGCCTTGATTCGGGCCGGTTTTGTTGATAAATTAGCCGCCGGCGTCTATTCTTTTTTACCTTTAGGTTGGCGAGTTGTGAATAAAATTCAAAATATTATTCGTGAAGAGATGACAGCGATTGATGGTCAGGAAATTAATATGCCATCTTTAGCGCCGAAAGAAAATTGGCAGGCGACTGGCCGCTTTGAAACTTTAGATGTTCTATTTAAATTAGCTGGTTCGGATGAAAAAGAATATGTTCTTAACCCTACGCATGAAGAAGTAGTAACGCCGCTTGCGAAAAAATTCATCAATTCTTATCGTGAATTACCGATGTCTGTTTTTCAGATTCAGAATAAATTTCGTAATGAAAAGAGAGCTAAGTCCGGACTACTTCGTGGTCGTGAATTCTTAATGAAAGATTTATATTCTTTCCACGCTAATCAAGAAGATTTAGATTTATATTATGAAAGAGCGATTGTTGCTTATAATAATATTTTTGAGCGTTTTGGTTTAGGCGACAAGACGTATCTGACCTTTGCTTCTGGCGGCAGCTTTTCTAAATATTCTCATGAATTTCAAACTTTAACTGAAGCTGGTGAAGATATTATTTATACCTGTGAAGCTTGTAAGATGGCGGTCAATAAAGAAATTATCGATGACCAAGATTCTTGCCCAAAATGTGGTAATAAAGATTTACAAGAAACCAAGGCAGTTGAGGCAGGTAATATCTTCAAGTTAGGAACAAAATATTCTGAACCTTTTGATCTGAAGTATCAAGACAAAGACGGAGAAAAGAAAACCGTCATCATGGGTTGTTATGGTTTAGGAATTAGTCGAGCTTTGGGAACAATTGTTGAAGTTTGTCACGATGAGAAGGGAATTATTTGGCCAGAAGAAGTGGCTCCCTTTAAAATTCATCTCTTGTCTTTAAATGAAAATGAGGAAGCCGATAAAGTTTATCAGAATTTACAAAAGGCCGGAGTCGAAGTCTTGTATGATGACCGCGACTTATCAGCCGGAGAAAAATTTGCTGATGCCGATTTAATCGGTTGTCCATATCGGGTTGTAATTAGTCGTAAATCATTAGCCGCTGGTGGCGTAGAAGTTAAGAAACGCGCCGAAGATGCTGCTTCTATTATTTATTTAACTGAGCTTGCAAACTATGTTCAATAAACTGATGGGAAAATTCAGTCACGATTTAGGTATAGACCTGGGCACCAGGAATACTTTGGTTTATCTGAGTGACAAGGGGCTGATTATTAATGAGCCTAGCGTTGTCGCTATCAATAAGCGCACCAACGAAATACTGGAAGTCGGCGAGGCAGCAAAAAAAATGGTTGGCAAGACCCCGGGTCATATCGAAGCTATTAAGCCTTTAGTTGATGGCGTTATCTCTGATTTTGAAGTGACCGAGAAGATGCTTAAATATTTTATTAATAAAGTGCAGAGAGAAAATTTTTCCATGATTTCTCGACCGCGCGTTGTTATTGGCATTCCTTTAGACCTTACTGAAGTGGAAAAGAAAGCAGTTGAAGACGCCGCTAAATCAGCTGGCGCCCGTAAAGTATATTTAATTGAAGAAGCGATGGCGGCCGCGATTGGCGCTAGATTGCCTGTGATTGACGCGACTGCGACGATGATTGTCGATATTGGCGGCGGCACGACAGAGATTGCTGTTATTTCTTTGGGCGGTGTTGTTACCTGGAAGTCACTGAAAGCAGCCGGCAATGAGTTTGATAACAATATTATTGAGTATATTCGTGAAGAGTTTAATATTTTGATTGGAGAGCAGTTAGCCGAAAGCATTAAAGTTGGTATCGGCTCGGCTGTTCCTTTGGATGAACCAAAAGAAATGGAAGTGCGCGGTCGCGATCTTTTAACCGGTCTACCTAAAGCTTTAATGATTAATGATAAACAAATCAGAGAAGCTATTTCGCGCACCGTTTCAAAAATAATTGAAAATATTAAAACTATCTTGGAGACTACGCCACCAGAACTTGTTTCTGATATTTATGAGCGCGGTTTGTATTTATCAGGTGGCGGCGCTTTGTTGCGCGGCTTGGACCAAGCAATATCACAAGCGGCTAAAATTCCAGTCAAAATTGTTGACGACCCGCTCACTTGTGTCGCACGCGGTACCGGCTTACTTTTAGGTAATAAAGAATTGTTTGAAAAAGTGGTTTTGCCATCGAGTTCTGACTAAGAGCTTGTTGAAAATTTATAGCGGTTAATATAGGTTT
>CAYGLM010000012.1:0-20526 GCA_964350915.1 uncultured Gammaproteobacteria bacterium
AGGACACCAGGTTTTCATCCTGGTAACAGGGGTTCGATTCCCCTAGGGACTACTATTGGAGAATTAGCACTTGCTAGTTCTCTTTTGTTTTATATTATATAATGAAGGCATAAGATTTAAACTATGTCTAACAATGTAACTTGGCAAGCCCCTTTCTATGTACTATCACGAAAAAAAATAACTTTTGTTATTTCCTTCGTTATTATCTTCATTATTACTTCAATAAGATTTTCCTGGATTGACGATGAAATTAAATTTAAGGAGATCGCTAATATTGTTTTTTTTCTAATTCTGCCATTAATCTTTAAAATAAAAGATCCACAATTAAGTGGACTTTCCTTGTTGTTTTATAAAAAAGAAACAGCTATTTATACAATAGAAGGAAAATCATTGATAATCAGTTATTCTAATAAAAGAGAAATAATTGAACTCAATAAGGAGCTTTGTTTTTATGATGTTGTTAGTGTTCAGAACTCATTTCAGTATAAAGGGGATTTTTTATTAATATATTATCTTATAAAAAAAGGTTCAGTGCAAAAATATAAACCAATATTTTTTCCAAAAGATATGAGAGAAAAAATTGAGGAGATCATATCTTTGCAAGCTAAATATATTCAAGTTAACAAAAATAAACCTAAGAAAACTAGTATTTGGAAAATGATTGGCATTTTCGCCTTCATCTTAGCCTCGGTTATTGCTATTCTTGCTATCTTGTCAGCTACAATAAAGGGTTAATTTCTTTATCGATAGGTCTATAAATTACTCCAAAATTTCCACCCATTTCTCAATTTCCCCAATAATTCCGCCAAAATTTTGAGAAATTTCAGACCTTAAGACTGCGTAAATAAAAGAGGCTTCGTGAATACGGAGTCTCTTTTAATTTGTATCAATTATGGTTTATATTAATCCCCCCACGATGTCTTGGTTGATTGTGTTATAAATTCCGTTTTTCAATTATAATATTAATATATGCTTTTAAACAAAATCGGTAAGCCGACTAAGACTAAAGAAATTACCTATCTTGGCTTGTCAGTTATTTTAGGGATTATTTTAAGTTTAAATCTTCATGCTCTAGTGGAGATGGCTTATTTGCGCTTACTGATGGTACAAAATCGTGAAATAATATTTTACGGCGGCTGCGCTCTACCTGGCTGGATTCAAATATTAATCTGGAATCTAGGAATAGTGGGTGGATATCTTTTGGGAAAATTTTGGTGGCGAAAAATTTACATTGAACGTTTTTGGGATAAGAAAAAATAGATACCTTTTTAATCTATGCATATTTGGAAGAAGCTACTAGAGACTGTTAATAATAAGAAAGTAATTCGATCGGTGTTTGTAATAGCATTATTACTAGCAGGTCTTTTTTTCTTTTTTCGGCCAACGCTTACTTCTGGATTTTTGCGCATGCAAAGTGATGTTGGCGACACGATGTTTAATAATTATCTCTTGGAGCATTCTTTCCGCACAGTTTTTGATAATAATTATAAAGCATCTTCTTGGTCACCTGCTTTTTTTTATCCGCAACAAGAGGCACTGGTTTACGCCGATAATCTTTGGGGGGCAGCGCCGATTTATTGGCTAGCTAGAATATTTTCTTCGCCAGAAACTTCTTTTCAGCTCTGGCTGATTGTAATTACAATTTTAAATTTCCTCTCCTTCTATTTATTAGCGCGGCGTTTGCGCGCAGAATCCTGGGTGGCCGGAGTAGGCGCTTTTTTGTTTGCCTTTTGTTTGCCTAGATCTGCTCAGTTGGGTCATCAACAGATATTAATTCAATTCTTTTCGGTTTTGGCGCTCTGGTCGCTGGTTAGTTTTATAGAAATCAAGAAATTTAAATATTTTATATTATTTTTAGTCTTTGTATATTTGCAAGTTCTTGCCGGAATTTATCTTGGTTGGTTTTTATTCCTTGCTCTCGCCGTTATGGCCTTAGTGGCGCTATCGTATTATTGGGATAAGAAAATATTTTTATTATTTTTCAGTATTAAAGCTATTATTGGTTGGTTTTTTCTTTTTTTGTCTTTGGCTGCAACTTTCTATCCCTATTATCTTATTAAGCAGGACATAGGCCCCTGGTCTTATGTTGGAGTAAAAAGCATGACTCCGCGTTTAACTTCTTATTTCAGTGTAGACTCGGGGAGCATCTTTTATGATTTGTATCCTGCCAGCATGAAGACCGCGGCCGCAGCTTTACCGATGCCTCATGAACATCGCCTTTTTCTAGGATTTTTCTTTATCGCCTGGATAGGGTTAAGTCTAGTAGCTTTTATAATCATCAAACGAAAACAGCGATTTTTCAATTCAGCGAAAAAAGGTATTTATGATTGGCCACCATTAATTATTGTTAGCGCTGGCTCTTTTTTATTAATTAGTGCCATTTCTCTATATATACCGTTAATCGATTTTAGCTTCTGGCGCTATATATATGAATTTGTGCCGGGCGCGGGCGCTATTCGGGCGGTGTCCAGAATTTGGACTGCTTCTTATTTGTTTTTATTTTTGCTCGTTGTAATTCTTGTGTCAGAAGTTTATCGACGAACAGAATTAAAAGCCTTTAAGGTGATTTTGATTATAATCGGACTTTTGGTTTGCTTGGAGCAAATTAATTTATCTCCCAGCAGTTTTGATAAATTAGCGGAAAAGAGAATTAGACAACAGTTAGCACAAGAAATTACTAGCCTTACTTCGGACAATGAAATTAGTTCTTTTTACGTGCGTTGGCCCGAAGAAGAAAAAGCAAATTTTTACGACTATCAATTGAAGGCGATGTGGACTGGAATGGAGCTTGGCTTACCAACTATCAATGGTTATTCCGGACGAACCCCGATAGGCTATAAATATTTTGAACTGCCAATGAATAATTGCGAACTCGGGTATTGGTTGGTGTGGCACAATAAACTACCTAAAAAAGAAAAAGTTTTGGTTTTAGAAGCAGAAATAAATAATAAAGAGCTAATAATTAACAAAACAGAAATCTTAGATGGCTCCTATTTAATTTATTTAATAAATCGTTGTAATTAAATATTGCAATAGTGCCGCCAAAATAATCATGTTATAATAAAAATATGGTAAAAAGCAGAGTAATAAAAAATTTATTAGGAGCACAAGAGAAAGTCATTAAGGAATTTGGCATCTCTTTGCGCTACCGCTACTTTAAATTTTTTCTCACCATTTTTCAGTGGCTATTAGGATTGGGTTTAATTTTTGCACTTTTCATTTTTCTAAGTACTTCATCCCGACCAGATTTTTCCCAAGTTGGTCGCTTTGGTGACAGTCCCTATGATACCGGAATTAATGCGCCAACGATTAATTTTGGGGCTTATCTAGAAATTGGAGAAGAGGCAATGTCGATAATTTTAATTGGCCTGGTTTTAATTTTTGTATTTTTTGTTGTCCCTCTAAATTTATTTTATTATTTTTTTCTTTTACGTATCAACTATGAGTTTATGTTAACTGACCAGCGCGTAATTGTGAAACGAGGCTGGTTGAATATTCAAACTGTCAGTATTCAATATGCACGTATTACTGATGTCAGTATTGCTCAAAGTATAATTGGTCGTTTATTGAAAATCGGCGCCCTATCTATTAGTACGGCCGGAAACGAGGGTAATCGGGTGATTATGGCTCATATCGAGGACCCGCAAGGTGTAAAAAGGCTTCTTCATGAACTAAAGGAGAAGTATCGACAGTCATTTGGAGGCTCAACGGATATAGAGGCCGTTGACAGCGTAGACTAGTTTTATTTTCTAGGACTTGTTTTGAGGGTTGACGATTTACGAGATTGTGAGCACAGAACTAGTGAGGATTTGAATAAATATTAGCAAAAATACCATTTTCAGTTAAGAATGTCAATACTTAGTATTGACATTATTTTATTTATATGATATAATTTAGGGTTAAATTTTATTAATAAGGATTAATTTAATTCTTAATTATATGACTAAAAAAACACGTTTATCTAGGCTTTTAGGGATTATCTCCCTGGTGGCCTTGCTGACACCCTTATCGATTGGCGTTAACGCTAATATTTTTGGCGTTCGTCAAGTGGAAGCAGCCGCAGTCAACTTAATTGTTGATGGTAGCTTTGATAAGGACATTCATCAAACTTGGTTCCTGTGGAAAGGAGAGAATTCGACGCGTGAATATAACTTAATGCGCGCCTATGACACCCCTTTCGGCTATGGGCCATATTCTTTGTCGGTTAAAGCTGTTGGCACTCGCGCTGGTGCGTATGACGCCGGCATGGTTACTACCGATGTTAATCGTTTCACAGTAACAGCTGGTAAGACTTATAATTTTTCTTTCCATGCTAAATCTTCAGAGGCGACTAACATTCAGCTTTTTTTAGAAAGCACAGAAAGCTATCAGGCTATTACTGAAGTTAGAGAGGTTAATATTGGTCAGAGTTGGACCAGGCAGCAAATTGCCTTCGTTCCTAATGCGAGTGGCCAAGCAGCCCTTTCAGTTATAATTGGTAATTTGCCTGATGAAGCGACGCTATATCTTGATGGCTTTAGTTTATTCGAAAATACCGCCTCAGTTGCAACCGCTAAAGTGAGCGGTTTCATTGGTGATAAGAACAAGGCTATCGCCTTAGTTAACGGCAACTTGTTCAATTTAGATGAGCTAAAAATTGAATTACCTTATGTTGATAGTGAGACAGGCGTAGTTGGTGCTAAGCAGTTTGCCCCGAAATCAATCACTGGTAATAATATTTACTTCGATTTACCAGCTCAGACTTTTAGTGGTATCGGTAAGGTTTATGCCGCCGGTTCAGCTATTGGTCAATTCGATTATCATGTCTTATTAAGAATTAGTGACTACGGACCAAATCCGGCTTCTGCCGATGAAGACTTGGTAATTTACGGCCTTGGCTTCAGTCCTGACTTAGAACAAAATTTTGTTATCGTCAGCGCTGTTGACTCTCTTGGTAAAGTTTCTGAGAAATGGCTTAACCCTCATATTATTGATAAGTCTTTGACTCAAGCAGTTGTTAAATTGCCCGCCGGCGTCATTAATAGTCGTCTGAGCGTGCGCAATTATCATAATAATTCGGCCGGTCAGGGAGTAGAGACTAAGTCTAATCAATTGTCTTATGTTTTAAAACCGGTGATTTACGATTTAGCTTGGAGTCGTCCTGGCTATGAACAAATCGGTGACAAGATTACCATTACTGGCAAAGGAATCGCCGGTCGCCCAACAGTTAATTTTTACGACTTAAATGGGAATAAAATTTCCGGTGGCACAGCAGTTATTAAAGAGGTAAATGAAGTGGATGGTTATGAAAAGATAGAAATTTCTACCCCAAAGCAATTGAATCAGTTACAGGCAACCGTGAAAATTGGTAATTATGAATCTGATAAGGCAGATGCCTTAAGCTATTCAGCGCGACCAATTTTACGTGCCATTCAAGCTCGTGCTAGTCGCAAGCTTCCAGTTAGTAACGCTACGGTTGCTGCTGCTAAAGTAGGAGATACCATTAAGCTTTTAGGGCAAGGGTATAAAAGCGCAACCAGCGTTATCGTGGAATTTCCAGGACTTGAAGATGTTGTTAGAGTTCCGGTAGAGACTAATAAAATTGATCCGGCAGGAAATTGGATTGAAGTGGTTGTTCCTAAAGAAGCTCAAAATGGGCAGGTAAGAGTAGAAATAAATGGTCAGCAATCAAATCAAGTGTCTTTGGAAATAATTCCACACGTCATCTCGGTGACCCCTCTCGTGCCAACTCCAGGAGAAGAAATGTCTTTCTGGACCAATGGTGTTGGGCTGGATAAGGAACAAGTAATAGTCCATTTCCGCTTAGCTAATAATGAAATCGTTGCCGTTAAGCCGAGCGAACTGACTACTTCTGAACATGGAGATGTCATTGTTACGGTAGTGGCTCCTAGAGCAATTTCTAACGATAGTTCTTCTATTAAGTTACAGTATGGCCACTGGTTGAATGATCAAAGCTACAGTCTGCAGAGCAATCCAGTTATTGAAAGAGCTAGTATTGATTCAGATACCAAGGTTCTTACTATCAAAGGATATGGCTTCTCTCAGACATTGTTAGAAAACCAAATTACTTATAAATATGCTGACGGTACAGTTGTCAATACTAAGGCAAAGCCGCTAAGCATTAAAAATACTAGTGAAGGTCAGGAGATTAGAGTGCAGATTATAGATGATTATTATTACGGCTATATTAGTATTAATGTTAAAGGCCAGGCTAGCAATGAAATTAACATTGGCCCGGCAGTAATTACTAGAATTGAGAGGCGTGTGCAATTTGTTGCCGCTGAGAATCGCGTAATGGGAGTCTTATATATTAGCGGTCGCAACTTCGGCCCTAATGGCGATGTCAAAGTGGGCGATGTTTGGGCGGGAACTCATTATCGCACCAATACTTTCATCATTGCCGTTGTTGAAGCGAGCGAAATTCACAAGAATCCGGTAATAGTAACTAAAGCACAGTAAGTCATAGGTAATAAATAAGATTCGATATAATACCTCAGCTGCTTATTAGCAGATAGAAAAACGAGCCCTGGCTCGTTTTTTTATTATCGCTCTTATGCTATAATATTAGCGTTAAAGAGCGCTAAGTGGATAAGAATAACCTCTAGCGCTCTGATTCTATAATTATGTCTCAAGTGAAAAATAATCCAGTAAAAAATAAGCAATCGAAAAATTCCATTGGCCTTGCTCTTGGCTCCGGCGCTTTTCGCGGGTTTGCTCATCTAGGGGTGATTCAGGTTCTACAAGAACAAGAGGTGTCAATTGATATGATAAGCGGGACGTCTATCGGGGCGCTGGTGGCTGCTTATTATGCTCTTTACGGTGAGGTAGATAGCCTGGAAGAAAAAATTTTGGATCAGAAAAGTCGGATTTTCAGGTTTTCTGATTTTGGTTTACGCGGCGGTCTTGTTAGTGGTAATAGATATGAAAAATTTATTGAACATCTTCTTGGGAAGCATACTTTTAACGACACAAAAATTCCCCTCCGAATTGTAGCAACTGAATTATCGAGCGGACGTCCTTACGTTTTTTCTGAGGGTAAGTTAGCAACCGCTGTCTGCGCCAGTGCTTCTGTGCCGGTAGTGTTTGAGCCCGCTAAACAGCAGCGAAGCCGGTTTGTTGACGGTGCCTTGAGTAGTCCGGTGCCGGTTGATGTGCTTAGAGAGCTAGGAGCTAAAAAAATTATTGCCGTTAATTTATATCATCGTAATGAATTCACAGAACGAAAGTTTACTTTTACTAAAGTGGCTTTACGCAGTGTGCGCATTGCTTTATATAACCTGG
The DNA here is from genome assembly GCA_964350915.1 of uncultured Gammaproteobacteria bacterium. Taxonomy (GTDB): domain Bacteria; phylum Patescibacteriota; class Patescibacteriia; order Patescibacteriales; family UBA12465; genus UBA12465. The sequence goes on from CAYGLM010000012.1 coordinate 7,282, forward strand.
CGCAACAGGCTATTAGTGATGCTGATTTAGTTCTTAATCCCGATACTTCTTATTATGTTCAGCATACTAGTCCGACACAATATTTTTCTCGAACTATTGCAGACCAGATGATTCGCATTGGTCGTCGCGAAGCTAATAAAAAATTGATTGATTTAAGAAAATTGTTAAAATCATGAAATATCAATTGTATACAACTTCGCAGAAAGCCTGGAACGGAATGTTTAAGGCGATGGCAAAAGCGGAAAAATCAATTTATCTAGAAATGTATATCCTGGCTAGTGATACTGGCAGAACGCATGATTTTTTTAGTTTACTTAGAGATAAGGTTAGAGATGGTGTTGAGGTAGTAATTATTGCCGATGCTTATGGTAGCTCGGCTCTGAAGTCAGATGTCGTCAAGGATTTACGCGATGCGGGAGTGGAGTTCATCTTTTTTAGTCATTGGCTTAAGCGAACGCATCGTAAAATATTAATCGTTGATAATCGAATCGCTTTTTTAGGGGGCGTAAATATTGAGGAGAAGATAAGGAATTGGAAAGATGTACAAATTAGGGTTGTAGGTGGAGTGGTTAAGCCGATTTTAAAGTCTTTCGCTAATTCTTACCGGCGCTGTGGCGGCAAGAGAGAATCAATTCTTCGTTTTAGCTACACGCCCTTATCTAGAAAAATAAGATACTGGGTGATGGATAATTGGCCAGGAACTAATAAACCTTATTCTTTGAATACTTATTACCGTCAAAAAATAGCAGAAGCTAAATCACTTATTCAGATAGTGACACCTTATCTTTTGCCGCCACGTTGGTTGCTCGCTGCGTTAGATGATGCTTGTCGGCGCGGACTTTTAGTAGAAATTATTATTCCTAAAGACACGGATGTTAGTTCTTTGAATAAAATAAATTTTTTGAATGCCTATCGTTTATCACAAATGGGAGTGAAGTTTTTTGTTACTCCGACCATGAATCACGCTAAACTGATGCTTGTTGATAATGAGGAAGTTGTTATTGGCTCCCAGAACATAGATATTTTGTCCTTTGGAGTGAATTTCGAAGCAGGCATATTTTCTCGCCAGCAAAACCTAGTGGCCGATTTAAAGAAGATTATTAATGATTGGAAAAAAGAGGCGGAACCACTTTCAACGGAGGAGGCTCGGGCGGGATTAGGTAGTCGCTTTCTTTTTCATATATATAAATTCTTTTATCCAATCTTCTAATTATTAACAAGAAAGAGAGGGATAAACCTGTTTTCGAGGCCTATTTATGTTCCGGCCTTGTTTTTTTTGTATTTTTCCTCTATAATATCGGCAACAATTATCTTGTTATAATCTCAAATATTTAACCTATAGTCAGTATGGGAGTAGACTTCATCAAGGTGCGCGGAGCGCGGACCAATAATCTTAAAAATATCGACCTGGACCTACCACGTGGTCAACTGATTGTTATTACCGGTTTGTCTGGTTCGGGAAAATCTTCTTTAGCTTTTGATACAATTTATGCCGAAGGACAGAGGCGTTATGTAGAATCGCTTTCTTCTTATGCTCGGCAGTTTGTTGGTTTAATGGATAAGCCCGATGTAGATTTAATTGAAGGACTATCACCGGCAATTTCTATTGATCAGCGCACAGTCGGGAATAATCCACGTTCGACAGTGGGAACGATTACGGAAATATATGATTATCTGCGATTGCTGTTTGCTAGATGCGGTCAGCCACATTGTCCACACTGTGGCACTAAGTTAGCCAAGGTAGTAGAAGAAAAAAAGAAGGTTAAGATGATTGGCAAGCGTCAAATTAAATCAGCGAGAATAGAAAGAAATTTTTTCTGTTCCGACTGCGGATATAAGCGGCCAGGATTAGAGCCGCGAGAATTTTCTTTTAATTCTGGACATGGCGCTTGTTCTGTCTGTTCGGGATTGGGTACGAGACTGGAAGTTGATCCTGAGCTCGTATTTAATTCCAAGCTCAGTATTTTAGAGGGAGCGATTAAGCCGCTTTCTCATTCTAACTTGACTGGTAACGGTTTTGTTTCTGAATTAGAGGGTTTAGCTTGTCGTCATGATTTCAATCTGCGTACGGCGATTAAGGATTTGCCGCCGGCAGCGAAGCGTTGTTTATTACAAGGGGATGAATCTTTTTCTGGCGTTATCAAATATTTGGAAGATAAATATCAGGAAACCAAATCAAGCTTTGTTAAACAGGAAATAGAAAAAACGATGCACAGCTCCCTTTGCCCTCTTTGCCACGGTGCCAGATTGAAAGCAGAATCTTTAGCAGTCAAATTAGATGGCTTAAATATTTTTGAAGTTTCTCAGCTGAGCGTTAAAAAGGCGCGTGAGTTATTTTCTTCCTGGTTAAAAAATACCAAGACTTTTAATGGTGAAGCAGTTATTATGATGCCGATTGCTAAAGAGATTGATAAAAACCTTAGCTTTTTATCCGATGTTGGCTTAGATTATTTGTCTTTATCTCGTTCGGCCGCCACCTTATCCGGCGGAGAAGCGCAGCGTATTCGTCTTGCTTCACAAGTTGGCTCGGCTCTTTCTGGAGTACTTTATGTTCTTGATGAACCCTCAATTGGCTTACATCAGAAAGATAACGATAAATTAATTAGCACTCTCAAGGGATTACGCGACAATGGTAATACAGTTATTGTGGTTGAGCATGATGCGGCTACTATGCTCGCGGCCGACTACTTAGTTGATATTGGGCCGGGAGCGGGCGAACATGGCGGTGAAGTGCTCTTTGTCGGCCCTCCACAAGAGATTTTAAATAATAATCGCTCCTTGACCGGCGCTTATTTGGCTGGTCGCAAGAGTATAGCTGCTCCTAAAAAATATCGAACTGGATCAGGCAAAGAATTAGAAATAGTTGGTGCAAGGGAGCATAATTTAAAAAATATTGACGTTAAATTACCGCTAGGGAAATTGGTAGCGATTACCGGTGTGTCTGGTTCTGGTAAATCTACTTTAATGAATGATATTTTAGCCAGTGCATTGAGTAAGAAATTTTATCGCGCTAAGACTGATCCCGGTGCTCATGATCGCATTGATGGTTTGGAGAATATTGATAAGGTAATTGATATCGATCAATCACCGATTGGCCGAACACCGCGCTCTAACCCCGCGACTTACACGGGATTATTTACTAATATCCGTGATTTATTCGCACAGTTACCGGAAGCGCGCATTAAAGGTTTGAGTGCCGGTCATTTTTCTTTCAACGTTCCGGGAGGGCGCTGCGAGAATTGTTCCGGAGATGGTGCTATTAAAGTCGAAATGCAATTTTTATCCGATGTTTATATTACCTGCGATGTTTGTGGCGGCCGGAAATTCAAAGATAAAGTATTGGAAGTACTTTATAAAGGAAAGAATATTTATGAAGTTCTGGAAATGACTGTTAGTGAGGCACTAGACTTTTTCCGTGCTATTCCTGCTTTGACGCAAAAACTTTCTACTTTAGAAGAAGTTGGTCTTGGTTATATTCGTTTGGGACAGAGCGCAACTACCTTTTCCGGCGGTGAAGCGCAAAGAATTAAGTTAGCGACGGAATTATCACGACGCTCTACCGGTCGAACACTTTATATTTTAGACGAGCCAACTACTGGATTACATTTTGATGATATCGATCGCTTGCTTAAAGTGCTGAATTTATTAGTAGACCAGGGTAACACAGTTCTAATTATTGAACATAATTTGGATATAATAAAATCTTCCGACTGGATCATTGATCTTGGGCCGGAAGGAGGAGAAAAAGGTGGATATTTAGTTGCGCAAGGCACGCCGCCAGAAGTGATGAAGATTAAGAATAGTTTAACGGGACGGTATCTTAAAGAAGTACTATCTTAAAACTAATTTCATATTTAGCTAATTAGCGACAAGCGCGCTTTATTCTATCGCTAACACTTTTAATAATCTGTGGTTTAGCGGCGATAATATCGCCGCTTTTTAAATTCCATTCTTGGCCAGTAAAGTCTTGGACACTAGCGCCAGCTTCGCGGGCAATCAGAGCGCCAGCAGCGACATCCCAAGATTTAGCCCCCGGAATAACCAGGGAATCAACGCGACCGGCAGCAACATAAGCCAGCTCTATAGCCGCGCTGCCCAGTTGGCGGCAGTCTAAAGCAGCTGCTTTTTGCTGGCGATAATAATTAAGAGCAATTTTACGGTCACGAGCACGTTCTCCGTGACAAAAAGTATGAATAAATTTAGTAAAACCAGAACCTGGCTTAATCGGAGTAATATTTAAGCGTAGGCGCCGGCCGTTAAGATAAGCGCCTTGACCGTAAATAGCGGTATAAATTTCGTCTAGGACAGGAACGTAAACTAAGCCGCAAATTATTTTACCTTCGCAGGCTAGACCAACAGAAATAGACCAGAGAGGATTATGAATGGTGAAGTTAGTTGTGCCGTCGATGGGGTCAATAATCCAGAGAAAATTTTTTATACTTTTTCCATGAGTCGTTTTTTTGCCTCGACTTTTCCCCGACTCTTCTCCTAAGAAAGAGTGTTCTGGAAAATGGGCGCGGAGACTTTTAATAATCATCTTTTCTGTTTCCTTGTCGATGGCGGTGACAATTTGTGTTCGACTTTTAAGCTCAATATTAGTTCGATCAAAAGTAAGCCATTTTTTTAAAGCTTTCTGACCAGCAGCCTTAATAATTGGTGTTAACACTTCTAAGTATTCGTTTTCTTTCCAGGTTTGTTTTGAAGTCATGATATTAGGGTATAAAGTTTTTTATAATTTATCGATGAGTTTTAGTTCCAGGTGGCTGTTAGCAGTTTCTAATATGGCGAAAGTTGCTGGATAGAAAATATTAGCAAGATTACCTGGGTTAGCAATTTGTATTCCGTTCTTTTTTTCCAACCAAGGACGATGACTGTGGCCGTAGAAGATAAAGTTAAACGTTTCCGAGCTTTTCTTAATTAGTCCAGGTATTTCCTGGTCTTTATGACAGAAACCGATGTTAAGGCCGCCTATGTTTATTTGGCCAAGCTCGCCAAAATAAGTAATGTTTTTAAGAGAGGCTAAGTTATCTGTATCATAAGTTTCGGCGTTGCCAGTGACTAAAAAAATCTCACCACTGAAATTAGTAGAGAGAAATTTTAGAGTAGTAATGTTGCCAACGTCACCGCAACAGATAATTTTTCCTATTTTGTTTTGCTGGCACCAGGTTAAGCATTTTTCTAAGTTAACCAGATTATCGTGCAAGTCGGAAATAATTGCGATAAGCATAGACTTACTTTCCGGTTTTTAACCGAATTTCATAAGTCATCTGCTCTAGTTTGCGCAAATGTCCACGTGCCTGGTCATATTTAGTTCTTAAGTATCCAGTTAAGTCGAAGTCAATCAGTTGCGCCATGATTTCTTCGGCTTCTTTTTTTATTTTAGCGACTTCGGCAAACTTTCCTTTGGCCGCTTGATTGGTGGCGTAGCGAACTAGTTCGCCAACAAGATCACAGACTCCACCAAGGTAGGCCTCATAGTCAAAATCAAGACCTTCTACTGGTTCTATTTTTTTCTTCTTGATGGTCAGAAATAGAGTTTTGCCTTCTAGATATTCTTCAGCCGCTGCTTTGTAGGCGCCCTCTTTTTTTAAGCGCTCATTGCCGAAGCGTTGATTGAGTTCCTGAAAGAGACCCTCCAAATCAGTTAGACGCTTTTCAGCCTCTTTTAATTCTTGACGCTGTAAGGCAAAGATAATTTTTTTTGCTTCGAAAAGAAGGTTGTTAGATGCGCTGATTATTTGGCGCCTCTCCTTTTCGTTATTAGTATAATCATTTTTCAATTTTTCTAAGAATTTATTATCAATCATATTTATATTTTTTATTATTTAGTTTTAAGAAACTCGCCAAACTTCTTCCAGGCTAGTTTCTCCGGCTAGAGCTTTGAGGATGCCGTCTTGTAGTATGGTAATCATGCCGTTTTTAATGGCAGTCTGTTCTATTTCGTAGTCAGTCACTTTTTCATTTTGAATTATCTGGCGTATTTCAGGTGTCATTTCAATTGTTTCATATAAGCCAATTCTGCCCTTGTAACCAATTTGGCCACAACGATCACAGCCATTACCGCGGTAGAAGGTTAGTTTTTCAGGGATAGTTATGGCTAGGTTATTAATGCCGCTAAGTATTTGTTTTGCTTTCTCTAGGTCAGATTCAGAAACAGTCTCTTCTTGTTTGCAGTAAGGGCAAATTCTTCTGGCGAGTCGTTGGCCGATAGAAAATTCAATAGAGTTGGCTAGGGCTTGTCGCTCTACGCCTAGACCAGCGAAACGAGAGATAGCGCCAGCAGCACTATTTGCGTGAATGGTGGATAAAACTAGATGGCCAGTCATAGAAGCTTCAATGGCAATTTTAGCGGTTTCGCTATCACGAATTTCTCCAATCATCATTATGTTTGGATTTTGACGTAATAAAGAGCGCATTGCTGAAACAAAAGTGTATCCAGCCGCCTCATCGATTTGTGTTTGCATTATGCCAGGAAGTTGATATTCAATCGGATCTTCGACAGTAATTATTTTAACATCAGGCTGATTGAGCTGGTTGAGCATGCTGTAAAGAGTAGTGGTTTTACCGCTGCCAGTCGGTCCAGTAGTAATAATGATGCCCTTATTTTTTTTCATAGCTCGCGCCATTGTTTCTAAAGATGCATCGGCGACGCCTAGTTTTTTTAAATCTAAGCTAGCGGCTGACGAGGAAAGTAAACGAACAACAATAGTTTCTCCATATCCTCCGGAAATTATTGATATACGACAATCAACCTTATGTTTGTCTGGAAGATAAATGCTAAAACGGCCGTCAAAAGTGGCGCGCTTAATGTTAGTGGGAGTTCCGGCTAATATTTTTATCTCTGAGAGCAAGGGCAAATAACTCGTTTTTGGCAGAGAAAGAACATCGTGCATGATTCCATCGATGCGGAAACGAATTTTAACGTCATTTTCCGTTGGTTCAATATGAACATCACCTGCTTCTCTTAGGGTCGCAAGACCCATAGTCAGACCGATTAATCGGGAAGTCGGTAATTCTTTAATTCTTGTTCCCATGTTAGCCACATCTTTGCCAATGTCTTGGATTTCAGTCATTTCTTCAGCGCTTATTCTGATGCCCCGGCCGATGGTTTGAGAAATTACCACATCATAAAGCTCGTTGACGTAATCGAAATTACCGATAACACGGTAAAGTTCGTCTAAACTAGTTAGTCCGTCCAGAACTTTTAAGACACCATCCTGAAGCATGGTAATCATGCCGTTTTCTATCGCTTGCTGTAAAATTTTAAAAGACGGTGCTTTATCAACAGTTAGTTGGCGAATGTTATCACTAATAGTAAAAACTTCAAAAATACCTGAACGTCCTTTGTAGCCAGTGAAATTACAGTGTTCACAACCTTCACCAGCTTGAAAGAATGACGGTAGGGTTGCGGGCGCATCAACGCCGGCCTTGGGAGAAATGACTGCTAAAATTTTATATATTAACTCTTCTTCGTCTTTAGTAGCGTTTTTTGGCTGTCGGCAGTCGGCACAAAGTCGACGTACTAATCTTTGACCAATAACTGCATTGACAGATGGGGCAAGGAAATAAGGTTTGACACCTAAATCAATCATGCGCGGGATAACGCCAGAAGCATCGTTAGTGTGCAGGGTAGATAAAACTAGATGTCCGGTTAAAGATGCTTGAATAGCGATTTCTGCTGTTTCTAAATCACGTATTTCTCCTACCATAACAATATTAGGATCTTGGCGTAAAACCGATCTCAATCCTTCAGAAAAATTAAAACCATGCTTGGAGTCTACTTGGCTCTGATTAATTCCAGGAAGTTGGTATTCGATTGGATCTTCTAAAGTGATTATTTTAATACCCGGTTTATTCAATTGGTTAAGAATCGCGTAAAGAGTTGTGGTTTTTCCGCTTCCAGTTGGACCAGTAGTTAGAACTAATCCGTTAGGTTTAGAAATTTCTCTTTTTAAGATCGGTAGAATTTCCGGTCTCACACCAAGGACATCTAAATCAAGAGCAGTTGTCTTTGAATCTAGTAAGCGCATGACAACACTTTCTCCAAAAGCGGTAGGCAAAAAAGAACAGCGGACATCAATTTTGTGGTTTTCTAAGTATATACTATAACGGCCGTCCTGCGGTTTATTCTCAATATTGATTTTTACTTTGGCAAGAATCTTTAAGCGAGAGATAATTTTTTGCCATTTTTCTCGACTAATAACAGCTGCTTCCTGTAAGACGCCGTCTATTCTTACCCTTATGACCACACCCTTTTCCTCAGCTTCGATATGAATATCACTAGCACCAACTTTAATGGCCGTTGCTAGTATTAAGGTAACGATGTCACTAATGTTAACTTCATTTACCTTGTCATTAAGACTCTTGTAGCTAACTAGGTCGTCTTTAAATTTTAATAGTTGACTCGCCTTGATTTCTACGCCAGCATCGTATTTTTTTATTTTTGGAACAGCCCGATAAACGTCTAAAGCGTAACTTAAGCTATTTTCAGAAATTAGATATAGTTTAGCGTCAGCAAAATATTGACTACCCATCTGCTCAACTTCCTTTAATACCTCATCAGTGGGGGTTAAGCAAGCAATGCGTAGATTGCGACCGTCATAAAAGAAGCAAACAGCCTTCAGTTCTTTAGCTCTTTCTTCTTGAATAAGGGCCAGAGCCTCTGGGCTAATAGGAAAACCGACTAAATTGATATAATCAATTCCGATACTTTGAGCGTCGCGCTGAGTTTTTCTTTCTTCTTCTTTAAGCTTTATTTCTCTTTGTTTCTTAGCAAAAACACCGGCGACGCTTTGTTCGTCGCCTGTGGGATTAAGGAGATTTTCAATTGATTCAGGATTGTTCATAATTTAACGTTTGCTTGTTTTCTTCTGCTTAAACATTCTTTCCAGCTTGGCCTCACCGCGACCGCCCTTTAATTCTAAAAATAGACTGGTCCAGGCGGAAATTTGAAAGGTGGCCAGTAAAGCGCTGGCGAATAATATTAAAGTTAAGGCCAAGAAGGCGAGTAGAACTATTAGCCAGCCGATACCATAATTAGCCGCAAATACGAAATAAGGGAAGACCAAGGCTGATAATAGAAAGATTAAAATAAAGCCAACGACAAAACTGATTAAGAATAGAATCAAGCCCATTTCCAAGCTTATTAGCCAATTCTTTGTTAATAGTTGCCAGGATTTTCCAAGAGCGGAAGAAATATCTTCTTTATCAAGCACGATATAAGCAATTGCGTACTTAATCATTAGGGACAATCCGACTGCTAAAGGAATAAAAACAATAAAGGCTATGGTGTATAAGGCGACTAACAAATCAGCACTTTTAGCGGCTAAGGAAACAAGTGGTAGACTGACTATCGCGAGCAGCATGACAATTAAGACTTTAACCAGTACGTTTAGCCATAGAATTGGCCAGAAATGGTTGTGTCCTTCCGTTAAATTCTCTCTTAAGCTGAGAATAGAGGGCTTTTTCTTAGCAGTAATTAATTTTTTAGCACTAGCTACTAGAGCTCCTTGAGAGGAGACGGCCAGCCAAATGAAAGCAATAATAATTGCCAGGGTGATTATTAAAACGGTTAAAGTATTGATAATAGTGATAAAATCATATGAGAATAGGCGCACTAGGCCGATGAGGAACATTCCTAGGGCCTGAAGAACGGTGACGATAATACTGAGATGATAGTATGAACCTTCAAGAGCGCCAGATTGGAAGTTTGTAATTAGCATTTGGTGCTCAAATGAGCCGCTGGCAATGGCAATGGAAGCGAAGAGGCCAAAGAGCCAGAGATATTTATGACCCCAGGCGATATTCCAGGCCTGTTTTAAAATTGAGCGATAGGAAAACATAAAATTTATAAGCTAACTCGTAAGTTGAGCTTGTTGATTAATATTCATTGAAAAACTTAAAAAAGTCTGATAGTATTATAACATAATTTCTGAACTATTACCAAGAATTTTATGCCATCTGATGATAAGAATCAGGCCGAACCTTTTCTTGAAGAGGTAAAAAAAATAATTGCCGATAAGCTTGACCAGAAAAAGCCAGTTTTTTCCTATCCGCCTAATCCTGAATTAGGAGATCTTAGTCTGGCTTGTTTTGAATCAGCGAAGGAAGCAGGAAAGAATCCGACAGCATTAGCGGCATCCTGGGCCGAAACTATTAATCAAGATGATGGTCTTAAGTCCCTTGTGGCTTCTGCTAAATCTGTTGGCCCCTATCTCAATATTTATTTTACTAATGATGCTTTGGCGACAGGAGTAATCAGCCGTATTAAGAAAGAAAAAGGGCTTTACGGCAACAACACTTCTGGGGCAGGTCAGCGTATTATGGTTGAATATTCTAATGGCAATACTCACAAAGAGTATCATGTTGGGCATCTGCGTAATATCGCTTACGGAGATGCTGTCAGCCGAATTCTAGATGCTAATGGCTATATCTCAGTACGCGTTTCTTATATTAATGATTTTGGTATTCATACAGCCAAGACAATTTGGAATTGGAAGATGAACCCGGCCTACACTAATCAACCTGAGCCCAAGGGTTATCTGTTAGGAAAATGCTATGCCGAAGCCAGTCAAAAGCTGGTTGAAAGGCCGGAGTATAAGCTGGAAGTGGCAAAAATTATGCAGGATATTGAAAGTCGTCGCGGAGAGAACTATTCATTATGGAAAGAGACTAGGGATTGGAGTATAGATTACTTTGCTTCTATATATGAAGAGCTCGATATTAATTTCGTACGCACTTTTTATGAAAGTGATGTTATCGATGAGGGGTTGGTGATGGTTAAGTCACTCTTAGAAAAAGGAATTCTTAAAGAAAGTGAAGGTGCAATTATTGCCGATCTGCAAGAGTATGATTTAGGGGTTCTGCCAGTAGTTCGTTCTGACGGTACGGCGCTATATCCCGTGGCTGATTTAGCCCTAGCGGTCAATAAATTCAGTCTTTATGATTTAGTGGAGTCGATTTATGTCGTTGATATTCGTCAAAGTCAATATTTTAAGCAGTTGTTTAAAGTCCTAGAGCTCTTGGGATATCAACAGAAGCTAGTTCATTTGCCTTACGATTTTGTTACATTGCCCGACGGCATGATGTCTTCGCGTACCGGAAACGTTATTACTTATCGCGAACTTAGAGATAAAGTAAGGGCGAGGCTGATTAAAGAAACAAAGGCGAAGCGAGAAGACTGGAGTGAGGAAGAAATTGTGCAAACGGCAGAAAAACTCTCACTGGCGGTCATCAAATTTGAAATGCTCAAAGTAAGCGCTGATAAGATTATGATTTTTAATTTAGAAGAAGCGCTAAAATTTGAAGGATATACCGCCTGCTATTTGGAATATACTTATGCGAGATTGCAGAGTGTGTTGCGCAAGGAGGGCTCGAATTATTTTATGGGCCGAGTAGATTTATCACTTTTAACTGAACCTAAAGAAAAAGAATTGCTTTTGAAATTAGCGCGCTATCCAGAATCAGTTTTATCAGCTAATGAAAAAAAGAATCCAGGAGAGGTTGCCAGATATTTGTTTGAATTAGCTCAAGTTGCTAACGACTACTATCACGCTGTTAATATCCTCAAGGCGGAAAAGAAAATAAAGAAAGCTAGGTTGGCCTTAGTTCGAGCAACTGTTCAGGTGTTAGCTAACGGCTTTAATCTCTTGGGTGTGCCGGCTTTAGAAGAAATGTAGAAATGTGTTTAAAAGATAATTAAATTTATGAAAAAACCTGCAACTGATAAAAAGATGGAAAACATAGTGGCGCTTGCTAAGCGTCGCGGTTTTGTTTTTCCTTCTTCAGAAATATACGACGGATTTACTGCGGTTTATGATTTTGGACCATATGGCGTCGAACTGGCCAACAATATTAAGAAAGAGTGGTGGCGAGCAATGACTCAATTACGCGATGATGTGGTTGGTTTAGATTCAGCAATTTTTATGAGTCCGAAAATTTGGGAGGCTTCTGGTCACGTAAAAGGATTTTCCGATCCTTTGACCGAGTGTCGTAAATGTCATAGTCGTCTTCGCCTTGATTCTTTATTGGAAGAGGCAGGAATTTTTGCTGATGAAAAAATGTCGGAAGATGAGATAAATGCAATTTTTATGGAGAATCGCGAGCGCATAAAATGTCCTAATTGCGGCGCTCAGGATTTAACTCCTGGTAAAAAATTTAATTTGCTTGTTCAGTCTAACTTGGGAAATTTTACCAGCGATTGGACTAAGGAGCCAACTTATCTGCGCGGCGAAACCTGTCAAGGAATTTATGTAAATTTTAAAAACGTTGTTGATACGGCGCGAGTTAAAATTCCTTTTGGTATCGCTCAAATTGGTAAAGCTTTTCGTAATGAAATTACGGCGCGTCAATTTATTTTTCGAACGCGTGAATTTGAGCAGATGGAAATGCAATATTTTGTGAAGCCGGGAGAAGATATGGTTTATTTTGAAGCGTGGCGTAAAGCTAGATTTAATTTTTATCTGCAGCTCGGTATTAAGCCCGAGAATTTGCGCTGGCATAAACACGAGAACTTAGTATTCTATGCTAAGGAAGCCTATGATATTGAATATAATTTTCCCTTTGGCTTCAAGGAGTTAGAGGGGGTGCACGCACGTGGCGACTACGACTTGTCGCAGCACGCTAAATTTTCTGGACAGAATTTGAGTTATCTTGACCCGGCGACCAACGAAAAATTTGTACCTCATGTTGTTGAAACTTCCGCTGGTGTCGGTCGCACTTTTTTGGCCGTTTTGAACGAAGCTTATAAAGAGGAAGAGGTTGAGGGAGAAATTAGAACTGTCTTAGCGTTTGCGCCGAAGTTAGCACCGGTTAAAGTTGCTGTTTTCCCTCTTTTGAAAAATAAGCCAGAGCTAGTTAAAAAAGCGCGCTCTATCTTTGATGAACTAAAGCAAGAGTGGCGCTGTGAATTTGATGGTAATGGTAACATTGGTAAGCGCTATCGTCGTCAAGATGAAATCGGTACGCCTTATTGTGTAACCGTAGATTTTGACACAATGGAAGACGATGCCGTTACTGTTAGGAATCGTGATACGATGAAGCAAGCGAGAATTAAGATAGCTGAGTTGAAAGATTTTTTGCGTGATAAAATTGATGGCTAAAATTTTTTAAGAGAAGAACGTAGAGACTGTTAAAAATTTTTTTAGAGGAAGAGAGTAAAACCTATCCAGGAGATTTTTCAAAAAATGTGTAAAAACTATTGCTTGTTATTTTTATTAGTTGTATAATATACTCAGAAGAATATTT
>CAYGLM010000013.1:0-15917 GCA_964350915.1 uncultured Gammaproteobacteria bacterium
CCATCGAGTTCTGACTAAGAGCTTGTTGAAAATTTATAGCGGTTAATATAGGTTTAGTTGTCGGTTGCAATCTTATGGCGATTTTTAAGATAAGAAAAAATAAGCCTATTTTCATTTTCGCGGTAGTTCTCGGACTACTGGTTTTTTTACATATCATCGGAATCTTGCGACCGATTGAACAAGCGTTTTTCTTAGCAGTTAAGCCTTTAAATAGTTCTTTATATGAATGGGGAACTAGTCTTGATTCTTCTTTTGTTGAGAAGCAAGAAAAGGAAGAATTAGTAGCAGAGATTGAACGGTTGCAAAAAGAAATCGCTGCCTTAGCAATCAGTCAAGCAAAATGGTCCGAAGTGGCTGAAGAGAATAATAAACTTCGTGCCCAGCTAGAGTTTAGGTCTAGTCATGAATTTCAAACAGTTCTGGCTAGCATTGTTGCTAAGGAAGGGGCAACTTTATCTTCAGATAATGAGAGTCGAGACATTATTATTGATAAGGGTTCTCGGGACGGAGTGCGTTCTGGCTTGGCTGTCTTAAGTGAAGAAGGAATTATAATTGGCAAGATATCGGAGGTAAAAGCAGCTAGTTCTCGGGTTTGTTTGACTACTAGCCCCGGTTGCCAATTGGCCGCCTCTTTACAAAATGAAGCTAAAACTCAAGGCATTACTGATGGTCGCCTAGGATTAACTATTGAAATGAATTATATTCCGCAACTTGAAAAGATTGAATCAGGAGATATGGTTATAACTTCCGGGCTAAGCGAAAGCGTGCCGCGTGGTCTAGTTATTGGTCAAGTAAGCGGTGTGCGCAGTGAGAGTAATGAGGTTTGGCAGACGGCTACTATTGAGCCCCTGATGAATTTTAATAATTTGACGCTCGTCGCCGTTATTATTCCCTAGGCTATGTTGAAAACAGTTCTCAAGTCAATAATTATTGCCATCGCTTGCGCTCTTTTGGCTATTTTACAGTTTTCCTTTCTCAGCGCCTTACCCGGTGTTTGGCAACAACTTAATCTCGGCTTGATGGCCGGGATGTTTATTTTATTCATCCTTGGTTTACGTCCGGCCCTATTTTTCGCCGGCGCTTTCGGATTTTTTTACGACATTTTGTCTTTTAGTTTTTTCGGTCTTCATTTAGCAGCAATGGGTGCGGCAATTTTAGCAGCATATTTCTTGTTGAATGATTGGCTGACTAACCGCTCGCTCTATTCTTTTTGGGCCGCTATTTTAGTAGCAGTTTTGACTTATAATTTATTTGCCGCCTTTTTATTTTTTATTGGCAGCGGTTTTCAGGACAAGCTCGGAATTTTTCAATCTGATTTTTGGCTAGCTATTGCTTATCAGTTCGGCTGGATTTTCTTGGTGGCTGCCTTATTTTTTAATTTAACCATTTATTTGATTAAGAAATATAAGCCTTTTTTTCTGGAAAAGAAGCAGGGAATGTGATATTATAAAATTGATGTTGTTGCTATATTGAAAATATCGCTTTTTTTATTTTTTATCAGCCAAATTTATGATTTACGATTTCATTGCTGTCGGCGGCGCGACTCGCGACATTAGTTTCTTTACCGATCAGGGTTTGCTTATAGATAATCGCCAAGATTTGCTTAGGCAGACGCTTTTAGCTTTTGAGTACGGCGCGAAAATAAGAGTCGACAAATTTCATTATACTTATGGCGGCGGCGCAGCTAACGCCGCGGTTAATCTAGCTAATTTTGGTTTTAAGTCCGCTTGCTTGGCGGCAGTCGGTGCTGATGAAAATGGACGAGCAATTATTAAGAATTTAAAGAATCGCGGAGTTTCTACTAAGCTGCTTAAAGTTCTAGAAGGACAAGATAGCGGTTTTTCTTTTGTTTTAATATCCGAAGGTGAAAGAATTATCTTCACGGAAAGAGGGGCTAACGGCTCACTCGTGGTTACGAGTAGCGATTTAAAAACCCTAGCTAACACCAAGAATATTTATCTCTCCTCTTTGTCTGGTGATTGGTTCGCTATTTTAGAAAAAGTCTTTGCCGCCGCTAGAAAAAATAAGATAAAAGTCAGCTGGAATCCGAGCGAGGCGCAGTACGCTTCCGGGTTGAAAAAACTAGCCCCTTTTCTTAAAGATACTTACATGTTTTCTGTGAACAAGGACGAGGCTATTGAATTAGCCTTGATTTCCGCTGGTCGCAAAAAGCCTGCTCGTGCTTTCTTGGATGATGAGCGCAACTTACTTAAAGTCATCAAGTCTTTTGGACCGCGCATTGCTATGGTTACTTCTGGTGCAGCTGGTGCCTATGTTTATGATGGTGAGGAATTTTATCATCAGCCCATCATGAAAGAAAAGAAGCACGTTGATACGACTGGCGTTGGCGACCTTTTTAATTCTACTTTTGCTGCCGGCTTAGAATTATTTAACGGAGATATAAAAAAAGCGCTTTATCTTGGTGCTAAAAATACTGCTTCTAAGATTGCTCATCTTGGCGCGCAAAATGGTTTGATTAAATTTGATCGCAGAAAAATATGATTAAAGGAGTTATTGTTAAAGAATTAAATAAAAATTACGACGAACGTGGTTATCTGACAGAATTATTTCGTCACGATGAGTTAGATTTTCGTCCGGTTATGTCTTACGCTAGTTTCACTAATCCGGGCGTAGTTCGTGGTCCACATGAACATGTTGAGCAGAGCGATTGCTTTGTATTTTTTGGCCCCGGTTCTTTTGCTCTTCATTTGTGGGATAGGCGTCAAGACTCAGAAACTAAAGGCGAAAAAATGGAAATAACTGTTGGCGAGGAATACCCTTGTTTAGTGATTGTGCCCCCAGGCGTAGTTCATGGTTATAAATGTGTTTCCGAAGCTCCCGCCTTAAGTTTGAATTTCCCTGACAAGCTCTATCGCGGCACTGCCAAGCAGGAAGAGGTTGATGAAATTAGGTGGGAGCATGATACAGCGAGCCCATATAAAATTGAATAATATGGAAAATTGCGTATTTTGCAAAATAATCAAAGGCGATATTCCTTGCTATAAAATATATGAGGACGATAAAGTTTTATCCTTTTTAGATATTAAACCGGTACACCCTGGTCATGCTTTAGTTATTCCTAAAACTCATGTCGCTACTTTAGAAGAAATAAATTCAGAAGATTTGAGCGCGCTAATTTTGATTGTTAAACAAGTGGGTCAGACTTTGAAAGAAAAGCTAAACATCGCTGGCTATAACTTAATTCTCAATAATAATCCAGTTGCTGGCCAGGAAATCCCCCATCTTCATTTTCATCTTGTGCCACGTCATCTAGAAGACGGTTTGAAGCTTTTTCCCCATCAAGTATATAAAGAAGGCGAAGCAGCAGAGGTTTTAAAAAAATTATTATCATAATAGCATGAAGCTTCTTGTTACCGGCGGTGCCGGATTTATCGGTTCAAATTTTATCCGCCAGTGGTTGGTGAATCATCCGGAAGATAAAATCCGCAATCTTGATTTACTCACCTACGCTGGCAACTTAGATAATTTGCAAGAAGTGTCTAGTAATCCCAATTATGAATTCGTGCAAGGTGATATCTGTGACGCTGATTTAGTAGCCGAGGCAGTTAAAGGAGTTGACATTATTGTTCATTTTGCCGCTGAAAGTCATGTCGATCGTTCCATCAAGGACAGTGGCGCCTTTGTGAGGACTAATGTTGAAGGCACGCGCACTCTTTTAGAAGCAGCGCGTCTAGCTCAACCGGGAGGTTTACGCTTCCACCACGTTTCAACTGATGAAGTTTTCGGAGCGCTAGATTTTTCCAGTCCAAAATTTAATGAGGCTACGCCTTATGATCCGCGTTCTCCTTACAGCGCCTCTAAAGCAGCTAGCGACCATTTAGTGCGCGCCTATTATCATACTTATAGTTTACCAATAACGATTTCCAATTGTTCCAATAATTACGGCCCCTATCAGCATCCAGAAAAACTGATTCCGTTATTTATTACAAATTTACTTTCCGGAAAGAAGGTGCCGCTTTACGGTAGTGGTCAGAATATTCGTGACTGGATTCATGTTGATGACCATAATCGCGGCGTTGAAATGATTATTAAGCATGGTGTAATTGGCGAGACTTATTGTTTGGGGGGAAATAGTGAGCAGAGTAATTTGGAAATTACTCGCCAAATTTTGGAGATGATGGATTACGATGAAGAGATGGTTGAATATGTACCTGACCGTTTAGGGCACGATCTAAGGTATGCGATTGATTTTTCAAAAGCTGCCGATGAACTTGGTTTTAGTCCAGCCTATTCTTTTGGCAGCGGTTTAAAAGCGACAATTGCCTGGTATCGGGAAAATCAAGATTGGTGGAAAAAATTAAAATAATATAACCTTAAAAATATGAGCGATAAAAAAATTTTTATTATTGAAGATGATGCCAACCTTCTTTACGGCCTAGAGGCGCAGTTTGCCAGTGCTGGTTTTGAAGTTGAAGTTAGTGAGGCCGAAGAGGAGATGGAGGAGTTATTGTCACTGATGCAGGAATTTGAGCCGGACTACATTGTTCTTGATCTTATTCTGCCGAAAATCGATGGCTTTGAACTCTTAAAAAAGATTAAAGAAGATTCCGAGCTCGGCGATAAGGAGATTTT
This sequence comes from uncultured Gammaproteobacteria bacterium, assembly GCA_964350915.1. GTDB lineage: Bacteria > Patescibacteriota > Patescibacteriia > Patescibacteriales > UBA12465 > UBA12465. The sequence continues at coordinate 4,594 of CAYGLM010000013.1, forward strand.
TATTTTTACTGATTTAAGTAATGAAGATAGTCGTCAGCGTAGCTTGGAAATGGGTGCTGATTACGTTTTTTTCAAAGAAGATTTCGACACTTTTTCATTTGCTGAAAAAGTGGTGAAAATTATTAAAAATCAAGAGAAATTAACAGAAGACGATGATGATTTTGAGGGCTCTTTAGAGTAGTTTGCCCTGGTTGACTTATGTCCTTGAAGCCGTTAGAATAGATTATTATGTTTATTAAACAGATTGGTATCGATTTGGGTACGACTTATACGCTTGTTTACCTGCCTCGCCGCGGTATTGTTGTTAATGAGCCGAGCGTGGTAGCTGTTTCTATTGCTGATAAGAAAATCTTGGCAGTCGGAAATGAGGCTAAAGATATGGTCGGGCGTACGCCGGACACGATTACAGCAGTTAAGCCCTTAAAAGACGGAGTTATTGCTGATTATCGCGCTACTGAGGCGATGATTCGTTATTTTATCAATAAAACCTTAGGTGGTTTACGCTTTTTTCGTCCGGAAGTAATGGTGGCAGTACCGGCGGGAATTTCTTCGACTGAGCGTCGCGCTGTTATTGAGGCGACTATTGCTGCTGGCGCTAAGGCCGCTTATATTATTAAAGAACCGGTAGCAGCCGCTATCGGTGCCGATATTCCAATTGGTTCAGCAACGGGCCACATGGTAATTGATATTGGTGGGGGCACAGCAGAAATGGCCGTCATTTCTTTAGGTGGCGTAGTTGCCTCAACTTCGGTAAGAGTGGGTGGCAATAAGTTAGATGCCGCTATCTTGGAGTACGTACGTAAAAAATATAATTTAGCTATTGGCGAAAGAACGGCTGAAGAAATTAAAATAAATATCGGCTCGGCTTTATATATGGAAGATAAGCTTTATTTGGAAGTACGTGGCCGTGATATCGTGACTGGTTTACCACGTAGTATTACTGTTTCTAGCGATGATGTGACTGAAGCAATTCAACATGAACTAGAAGCAATCATTGCCGCTGCTAAAAAAGTTTTATACAAAACACCACCGGAATTATCAGCTGATATTATGGATAAGGGCATAGTCTTAACTGGCGGCAGCTCTTTGCTGCGTAACATGGACCAGCTGATTGCTCGAACCACTGGCGTGCCAGCCTATGTAGCTGATGATGCCATGCTTTGCGTAGCCAAGGGGACCGGTATTGCTTTAGATAACCTAGATTCATACAAGAGAAGTATCCTTGCAACAAAATAATTCAACAAGCCTTAAGGCTTGTTTTTATTTATGATAATAGGAATAGACGCGTCGCGCGCTAATTTAAAGAGAAAGACGGGAACTGAATGGTATTCGTTCTATCTGATTAAGAATTTGGCGCGAATTGACCAGACAAATAAATATATCCTTTACCTAAACAGTCAGCCTTCGTCTGATTTGGTTAAGATTGTTCAGAATAATCCTAATTTTTCCTTGAAGGTTCTGGCCTGGCCTTTTTATTCTTTTTGGACTCTAGGGCGACTGACTTTAGAAATGATTTGGCATCGTCCTAATGTCTTGTTTATTCCCGCGCACACGATGCCGCTTATTTATCCAAAAAAAACGGTTAACACTATTCATGATATCGCCTTTTTTCGTGAACGCAATCTTTATCGTTCCGCCGGCGTTAAAACTGAAGGCAAAATATCAAAAAAGATTATTGAAATCCTGGTACGCATATTTACTTTAGGGAAATATCAATCAGAATCGCTTGATTATCTGTATTGGTCGACTAATTTCGCTTTGAAGCGCGCTAAAAAAATAATCACCGTTTCCAATTTTACTAAGCAGGAAATTCTGAACGCTTATCCAAAAACTAAGGCGGATAATGTGGCCGTTATTCATAATGGTTATAATGACGAGCTTTATCGGCCGGTAAATAATCCTGATAAGGTAAAAAAAGTTCTTGAAAAATATGATATTGAACAGCCATATTTTCTTTATGTGGGCCGCATAGAAAAAAAGAAGAATACCCCGGCCTTAATCGAAGCGCTATCTCTTTTACGTGAAAATAATCCAGAAGTAAAGGAAAAGATGGTACTTGTTGGGGATGCTAGCTTCGGTTATGATGAAGTTAAGTATGTTATTGAAGAGTTTGATTTGAATAAAGATGTAATTATGCCCGGCTGGGTAGATGAAGAAGATATGCCTTGTTTGTTTAACGGCGCCACTGCTTTTATTTTTCCCTCTAAACATGAAGGCTTTGGTATTCCTCTATTACAAGCAATGGCCTGCGGTGTCCCAACCGCCGCGTCAAATATTCCAGTATTTAAAGAAGTAGCTGGTGAATCAATTTTGTATTTTGATCATAACGATAGAACTTCCATTGCTCGGGCAATGGCTAAACTGGCCAAAGAACCTGATTTACGTTTACAGCTGAAAAACCGTGGCTTGGAATGGGTAAAAAATTTCAGCTGGGAAAAGTGCGCGCGCGAGACTTTACGTGCAATAACTAACTTGTAAAATAGGCATTTTGTGCTATGATATAGATGTTATATGAGAAGAATCATAACATCTTTTTTTATATTGTTCGGGCTTTTAGCGGGATCGGTTCAGGCGGCAATTTCGCCCAACGACCCCCTTTTTAGCAATCAGTGGTATTTATCCAAAATACGCGCTGATTCTGCTTGGGAAAAAGTAGCCGCTAGTCCGCATGCCGTCATTGCAGTGATAGATTCTGGTATTCAAATTGATCATCCTGATTTAAAAGATAATATTTGGCGCAATCCAGGAGAAATTGCTGGAAACGGAATTGATAACGACAATAATGGTTTTATCGATGATTTTCATGGTTGGGATTTTGTAAATAATGTGCCAGACCCTTCACCAAAATTTTCTGAGGGTTGGACTGAGGCCGGCGTTTCTCATGGGACAATGGTTGCCGGAATAATTGCTGCTCGAGGAAATAACAATCTTGGCGTGGTTGGCGTTACTTGGCAGGCGCAGATTATGGCACTTAAAGCTCTAAACGATAAAGGAGAGGGGCGCGTCAGTGATGTTATTAGGGCGATAGATTACGCTATTAATAATGGTGCCGATATTATCAATCTTAGTTTTACTAGTTTTAGTTATAGCGATGGTTTACAGGAAGCAATTTATCGCGCTCATAACGCCGGTGTTATTGTTGTTGCCGCCGCTGGCAACGAACAGGCAGCTGGAGAAGGTTATAATATTGATGAAACAAAAATATATCCGGCTTGTTATGATGGTCGTTTGATTGGCGAGAACATGGTAATTGGTGTTGCTGCCACAGATGCATTGGACCAAAAAACCAGATTTTCCAGCTACGGTTTTAGCTGTGTTGATATTGCCGCGCCTGGAATTAGTTTCTTTAATACGGTTACCAATGGTAACCGGCCAGGAGCAAATGAATATTATGACGGCTATTGGTCAGGAACTTCTATGGCCGCTCCTTTAGTTTCCGCTACTTTAGCCTTGATTCAACAGGCTAATCCGGAACTAAGTCGGCGAGAAACCGTTAATATTTTATTCGCTTCAGCTGATAACATCAGCCGCCTTAATCCAGATTATCTTGGTCAATTAGGCAACGGTCGTTTGAATGTTAATCGTGCCGTCGAGATGGCGAAGAACCAGCTCCATAGCCGTATTGGTCGCTTGGTGATTTTACCGATGTCCGGCAGTCACGAGACTAGAGTAGTGTCCGCTAACGGTGATCTCGTTTATAGTTTTGGTTCAGAATTAATAAAAAGCGGCGTAAGTTTCGCGGCTGGTGACATTGATGGCGATGGCCAGGATGAATTAGTAGTTGGCGCTTTGTCAGGCGAAGAGCCAAAGATAAAAATTTTTGATAATACTGGTAATCTTAAAGGTGAATTTTGGGCGGCTGAGAGGAATTTCCGTGGTGGACTGAATGTCGCCCTCGCTGATTTAGAGGACAGTGGTCGGCAAGACATAATAGTTGCTCCTGCTTTTTCAGGCGCTCCTGAACTTAGAATTTATGATTATAAAGGAAGTTTGCAGAACAGCTTCTTTGTGGCTGATCGCAATTGGCGCGGCGGCTTGACAGTGAGTGCTGGTAATATTGATGGTAAAGGACTTCCGGAAATAGTTGTTGGTTTCGGTGCTGGACATGAACCTCAGGTTAGAATAATGTCCGCTAGTGGCCGACTACTTGGTGTTTTTCTGGCTTATGAAAAAAGTTTTCGTGGTGGCGTTAATATCGCAGTTGCTAATATTGATGGCCGCAAAGACCGCAGTAAAGCGGAGATTATTGTTGCTCCTGGTCCAGGCAGGGAACCACAAATTAAAGTTTTTGATAATCGTGCCCGCCTCAAATCACAATTTCTTGGCTATAGTCGCAATTGGCAGGCCGGGGTAAGTTTATCCGCGGGAGATACAAATAGTGACGGTATTTCGGAAATAATTCTCAGCGCTTATCCAGGCGGAGCTCCTCATGTGCGCGTTTTCAGTGAGGCCGGAATTTTATTAGAGTCCTTCTATGCCTTTGAAGAGAGCTTTGCGGGCGGCATAAAGGCTGGTATAATAAAGATAAATAATTAGACACATATGCCTAAAAAGATAATTTTCGACAAAAAGAACGTTCTCGTAGCTGGTGGTGCCGGATTTATTGGCTCCCATCTTTGCGATGAGCTGATTAAAACTTGCAAAGTAATCTGTATTGATAATTTTATTTCTGGTAGTGAGCGTAACATTGATCATCTTTTAGCTCATCCAGATTTTGTCTTTATTAATCATAATATTGCTGCCCCGCTTAATCTTGAATCTTTGCCGGAGTTAAAGAAATTTAAGATAGAATTTCAGGGAATTCAGGAAATATATAATCTTGCCTGTCCGATGTCGCCGCGTGATTTTCTTGAAAACCGCATCTCGACTTTAGAGGCAAATTCTTATGCTGTTCAAAACCTTTTGGAAATAGCGGTTAAATATAATGCTAAATTTCTCCATTTTTCTTCTTCAGTCGTCTATGGGCCACGCCATAAAGATGACCCTGGTTTGAAGGTCAAAGAAACCGACCTCGGTTTGGTTGATAATGTTTCGGAGCGCGCTGCTTATGACGAGGGTAAGCGCTTTGCCGAATCAGTGGTTGTTACTTATCGCTCAACTTTCAACCTCGACGCTAAAATTATCCGTCTTTTTCGAGCCTATGGCCCGCGCATGCAATCAGAAGACGGTCAAATGATTCCTGACTTTATTAATAATGCCTTAGAAGATAAGGACATTGTTATTAATGGTGATGAGAATTTTTCTTCCTCCTTCTGTTATATCGAAGATATTTTGGATGGCGTTTTCAAGGTTATGAATTCAGAAATGGTAGGTCCGATTAACATCGGCTCTGATGTCGATTGCAAGTTAGTAGATTTAGTGAACATGATTATTCAGCAGACGGGATCAAAGTCAAAGGTAGTATTCGCTGAGAACCTAGTTTTTTTAACCGAACTCATTCTGCCAGATATTCATCTCGCACGTAACGAGTTAAGTTGGATGCCGGTTGTTACTCTAGAAAACGGTTTGAAGAAGACAATCTTTGATATTCAGGCCCATAAAAAATTACAGAACTTCCATTCTTATTAAAAGTAAAATGTTACTAAAAAACCTGCTTCTAATAAAAGCAGGTTTTTATTAATTGCAAAATTTTATTTAATTATTTATTTCTCGAAACAACTCTTCTGCCTGCCCCGGTGTAAATAGACGATCATGCGGATTAACTATTTCTGGAATGCCGCCGAGCTTGGAGGCAATGACCGGCAGGCTAAAAGTTTGTGCTTCTAAAATAACTGTTGGCGAATTTTCGTAACATAAAGAAGGGACGATGAGCACATCGGCCTTTTTCATTTCTACTGCCAATTCTTCTTGTTTGAGTTTTCCTAGGAATTTAATTCGCTCTTCGTTGTTATGCAAGCTTTGTAACTCAGCGAGCAAGCTGCCGTCGCCGGCAATCGTTAATGTCATTTCGCTATTAGCATATTTTTTAAAGGCTTCAATTAAAAAGACAATCCCTTTATGTTTTTCCGTTTGACCAACGAAGAGTAGATTTTTCTTTCCTCGGTGCCAAACATTATCACCTTTTCCCGCCCAAGATTTAAATTCAAAAATTTCTGCTAGTGTTTGTATTTCTGTTGGTGAGGAAGGGAAGAAATTGCGACTAATATGCTCTTCTAGTAGCCAATGCGATGGCGAAATAATTAAATCAGGAGAGCCAAGGAAAAAACGAGTTAAGGTCTGATAGATTTTAGCGGGTAGGGAAGCGATTATTTTTTCTTCCCCCCACATCATTAGTCCGGAAGGATGCAGCAACTGGATGTCGTGTAGGAAATGATGATGCTTGGCACCGCTTTTTTTAATTGCTCGCGCAGCCATAAAACCTATCCCCATTAAGTTATGAGTAATCACTAAGTCCGGTTTTTCATGCTTAAATATCTTTTTAAATTTGAAATATGTAAAGATAGAAAAAACATTGCCGATGTGCCAGAAAAAACGCCAGACTAAAGGTCGGCGACCGATATTATAGAAATCATTTTTCAAATAAACCGTGCGGCAATCGCTGGTTTCTCCTAAGCTGGGTTTTTTAGGTTTTGTAGTGATAAGAAAAACTTCGTTATCTTGGCTTTGAAATTGAGCAATCATGGCGCTGACTACTTTTTCCGCGCCACCACGATTATAGGGAGAATAAAGGTTGTTGATTAGACAGATTTTCATAAGAATAATCTTGTGTATGCCTTCTTCCAAGACTCTTCGCCGTATCTTAGCTCGGCTAAACGTCTGGCTGCTTGCGCCATTTCTTTACGCTTGTTTTCGTTGCCAGAAATATAGTTGAGCTTGGCTGTTAAATCAATAACATCGTTTGGCTTAACCAGCAGACCTTCGTTGCCATCTTTAAAAACACTACGTACTCCGGGTAAATCCGAGGCAACTAAGGGTACGCCGCAGGCCAACGCTTCAATTAAAACAATACCGAAAGCCTCATTATTATTAATTGATGGTAAAACAATGATATCAGAATCCTGCAAAGCGCGGATTAAGCCTTCATTAGAAAGACGACCAGAAAAAACAACGCGGTCGCTTATTTCCAGGTCGGCCGCCAAACGTTCAAATTCCGAGCGTAAATCACCGTCGCCAACTATTTGTAGGCGCCAGCGTTTTTTTTCGAGATTAGCAGCTGCTTTTAAAAGGATATCTACGCCTTTAAAATAATGAGCTTTATCTAGACCGCCAACAAAAAGCATGTCTAGACGGTCGCGTTTAATAAAAAGATCGGTTACTCGCCTTACTAAACTTTTGGTTCTAGCAACAACTTGGTTGTCGCTATGAGTATGAATATCTTTTGGTTTGAATTCTTTTAGATCAATACTAAAAGGGATTTCACGAAATTTTTCTGGCTGGGAAAAATAAAAATTTTTAATTTGACTGTGCTTGATATAGTCTAAGCTAGCGGCGACTATTATTTCCGCTTGCCCAAGAAGATATCGTCGAATAAGAGAACTGGGCCAGCTGAGTAACTGGTTAGCTCGGGAAAGATTTTTGACGTCCATGTGGTAATGGACAATTAACTTTGTCCGCCTAGTGAAAATTTTAAATAGCCAAACAAATTCAGCTGCTCCGAAAAATGGGTAATGTAGATAGATATAGTCGAAGTCACGCAAGCGCCAAAGTAATTGCGGCAAAAGAGCGCCATGACCGCGGCGCCAGAGCGGACGCAAATTGTCCGGAGTGAAATTCACGACTTCGTGACTTTGACTCAAGAAGTCGTAGATTCTTTTAGCGCTGTTACCGATACCGCCGGAGTAAGGCGGGTAGGTACAGACGATTTGCGCAATTTTCATAATCTTAAGATTGTTTATAGATTCATTACTTTTTACGTTTTTGTCATGATTTATTTATAGCGTCAGGCTTTTCGTGACTCGCAACACCTTTTTCAGTCAGGGCCATTTTTCTAGCGATTTCTGTCAGATTTGAATCAAGTTTAGCTATTGATAGGCGCAAGCGGAATACTAAATAGAATAAAACCATTACTGTTAGATAAAGGAGAAAGTTGATACCGGCGCCAGAAAATCCTAATGCGATTACCAGTTGGTCAATTTGCCGGATGAAGATAATTGCTAAAACTCCGAGCAACCAGAAAGAGAGCCAGAAAATGAACTCATTTTGCTTAATTTTATTTTTTCGTTTTTGTTCCGCTAGTCGCCAGATAAACAAGGCAATAAGGGCGAGAGCGATGATTTGCTGGAGCATATTTTTAGATTATTGACACGATTAATTATGAATGGTAAATTAAGATAATTTCCTTTTGCCGACTGAGTTTAACTAAGTTTAATTGTCAGTCAAATCAGGGATTAAATCAAGTTCTTTAAAACCAAAAAATTCAAAAAAATGGAGAAAAAATCTATTATCAAGAATTGGCTGGGGTTTATTTTATTCCTGGTCAGTTACGTTGCGGTCCGCTGGGCCTTGCAGCGTTTTGTTCTTCCTGAAGCCCCGCCTTTTGGCTGGGATGTGTTTACCATACTCTTGGGAGTAGTTGGGCTATTGTCCTTAGTTTTGTTAGTACTGACTAACGAAGAAAAAGGGATTTATGCTGGTTTATGGTTAACTTCTTTAGCTGCTGCTGGTGCTTCCTTCTGGGCGATACCCGAAGCTATGGAAATTTCGCGTTACGCTCTTATTGCCTATTTGGTAATGTTTTTCTTGATTTTCGTTATTTCATTTGTTCCTTGGCTCAAGGCTCACATGCGTGGAGAGAAATCTCATTTCAAGCCGATATTTTTATTGGTACAAGTTGTTTGCCTGTTTGCCGGAGTAGGATTAACGGAGTTGTTCATTTAATTATTTGGTGCCAATTGGCCCAACAAGTTGTCTATTGGTGTTATAATAGTTTGAAGGAGCCTTGCTTTGCAGGGCTTTTTTATTTCCCTGTATTTGTACAGTAATTATTATTTTATTATTTTTCTAATTAATAAATCTTTTATTATTCTAAAGCCGCCACCTAGCTTTTGTCCGAATTCATGATACGTGACGGTTATTGGCACTTCAACTGTTTTTATTTTTTTAGCAAAGAGCTGATGTAGAATTTCACTACAATGAGCCATGCCGTCATTTTCTATTTTTATTTGTTCTACTGCTTGGCGGCTAAGAGCGCGAAAGCCGCTTTGCGGGTCGCTTAATTTGATGTTGAAAAATAGACGATTGACCAGGCGCCCCAAGGGCATAATCACTTGACGCTTAAAAGCAGGTAAGTTGGATTTCTTGTTTAAGAATCTTGAACCGAGCACAGCCTCAGCAACCCCAGTTTCTAAAGGCCTAATCATGTCAGGAATTTCTTCGGCTTGGAATTGGTTGTCGGCGTCGAAATGAATGATGATATCGGCGCCTTGTTTTAGAGCATATTCATTTCCAGTTTGCAGAGCGGCGCCTTGCCCGCGGTTGATGGGATGAGAAATTACAGTGGCGCCAGCTTCAGTGGCAATAGCGGCTGTCTGGTCGCGCGAACAATCGTTTACTACGACTATCTGCTCAACAAAAGGCCGGACGCGTTCAATGACGGTGGCAATATGTTCTTCTTCATTATATGCAGGAATAACGCAGATTTTTTTCATATTACTTACTTTTCTGTCTCAGGATAGCCCCTCTTTTTAGTTTAGACTAATTTATCAGATTAATCCCTCTTTTTTCTTTTTAGCTAGATCAGTTGCCATTGGTTGGTAACCATTTTTTCGGGCGAGTTGCAAAGTTTCTTTCCAGAAAGAATTTGATTTATAAGAAGTATTATAATCTATCAGGAAGTCAGCAAGCCTCCGGTTCGGCATCAACATTTCAAAAACGCCGATTCGTTGACGCTCTTGATTAGTTTTGCCCCGAGGTTGCTTGCGCCCCTTTCTTTTCAGGTTAACTAATGATTGTCCGCTGATAAGTTTGAGATTATCAATAACTAGCTTCTTCGGCAAGCCCAAATCAAGTAATTTATATAAGGCTTCAAGAGAGTTGGTCGCCGTCATCGTCATAATTATTAAGCGTCCGGTTGAGGCCGCCTTGATGGCGCGACGCCAGTTTTCGCTGTCGTCGCTATCTAAAACTATCACTTCCGAATCGTGTTTGAGCACTTTTTCCCAGTCAACGGGACTATCTGTTAAATAATTAACTCCTTCTAAATCAAATTCCGGCTGCTCACCTAAGAAATACACAGCTCTTTTTTCTTTATCAATTTTTTGCAGACAGGAAAAAAGGGTAGTAGTCCGACCTTGGCGCGCTTCGGAGCTGATGACGATAAGTCCGCTTTTCTGACTAGCGTTTTCTAATTGTTTTTTAGTTGTTGTTTGCAGACCGAGCTTGTTCAGGCCGATAATTTTTTTGCCGTCTTTAATAATGTTAATTATTATTTTTTCACTATTACCGTGAGGGATAATGCTGATGCGGAAGTTAAGTTGGCAATTTTTATCTTTTAGTTTGCAGTATTTGCCGTCAGCCAACTCTTCGGGGGCAATTTTTAATAAGCGGCGCAAATTAGTAGCCAATTCGACCTCTAATTTCTTAGGCAACTTGAAAATCGCCTCTTCGCCATAGGGTAGCTGACAGCGGCAAGAAAAGTCTTGATCTGAGCTAGATATTATCAATTTGTCCGCTTGTTCCTGGGAGGCGAAGCGGAAGAGCTTGCTTATAGTTTTGTTTGTCATAATGGTATTATTTTAGCATATTTTATATTATTTTTAAAATATGGTAATCTATAAGGGAGATATTATAGTTATTGCTTTTTATTATGGCTTATTCTAATCTTTACGCCCGCGTTTATACGGTCGGACAGATAATTTGGCGTGCTTTTTTGCATATCTGGCGCTTTCCACCTGCCAAATTTTACCTTATATTAAATATTTTACTGCAGGGAGTTGCTTGGTGGCAGGCTTTTTCTGTGAAAAGTCGATTAACTGGCGATCTTTTGATTTTGCATTATAATGTTGATTTTGGCGTTGATTTAATTGGCCCGCCGGCTCAAATCTTCTATTTTCCTCTAGCTGGTTTGCTGGTTTTATTGCTTAATTTAATTCTTACTACGATTCTTTGTCATCGCCGCGAGGCCCGGCCACTGACTCACTTGCTTTTGGGTTCATCATTGATTTTTTCTGCTTTTCTTATTCTTGCCCTGTTCGCTATTGATTTAATTAATTTTCGCTAGCTATGGAATTTCAAATTATCAGAATTCTTTTCTTCGCCGCCTTATCTTTTGTTTTTGCTATTTTGTCAGCCCCTCTTTTGACTCATTTTTTGTACAAATACAAACTCGGCAAGAAAATCCGCAACAATGGAGCCACTCCTATTTTTAGTTCTCTGCATGCTCATAA
>CAYGLM010000013.1:16017-20381 GCA_964350915.1 uncultured Gammaproteobacteria bacterium
GGCATGGGCGCAACCATTGGTTTGATTATTTTCTTGCTTGATAAGAAAATATGAGATTTGCAGGTTTAACCAAAAGATTATTTGGTGGTAAATCCGAAGAACATGAGCCGGATAAAAGTTTGATTACCGCTTTGTTTGTCTTGATTGCTATTGGCTTAGTTTTATTATTTAGCGCCTCTTCGGTTGTTTCTTACGCCCGCCATGGCAATACTTACCATTTTTTTCAGAGCCAGTTAATTGGACTAAGCGTCGGCTTAGTCGCTTTTTTCTTTTTTTCCCGAGTAGATTATCGTGTTTGGAAAAAATACGCCTTTTTCTTTTTAATAGTTTCTATCATCCTTTTAATATTAGTATTTGTGCCTGGTTTGCGAGCAGAGCACGGAACATCACGTAGTTGGATTATTCTTTTCGGTCGCTCCTTTCAGCCAGCGGAAATGGTTAAGTTATCATTCCTACTTTATTTGGCTACTTGGCTGGAAGCAAAAAAAGGAGACCTTAACAGTTTTTCTGGCGGCATCGTTCCTTTTCTAGTAGTTTTAGGAGTTATTAGTGGCTTAATGATGGCTCAGCCTGACTTAGGCACTTTGTTTATTATTGCTTTTTCGGCCATGTTGGTTTTCTTTGTTGGTGGCGGAAAACTGAAACATATTATTTTGGTGATACTTTTAGCCGGATTAGCTCTTTTTTTAATGTTGAGCATGAAGTCTAATTATCAGAGTGACCGCTTCCTTTGTTTGAAGGATCCCAGCTACAGCGCTTTAGATAAATGTTATCAAATTAACCAGTCATTAATTGCCGTGGGCTCTGGTGGTTGGTTTGGTCGCGGTTTAGGGCAGAGTCGTCAGAAATTTATGTACTTACCAGAAGTCTGGGGGGATTCAATTTTTTCGATAGCTGCCGAAGAAATTGGTTTCATCTTTAGCACCCTCCTTATTTTGTTATTTCTTTTTATTTTTTATCGCGGGCTACTAATTGCTCGTGCTGCCCCTGATCTTTATGGTACGGCCTTGGCGACAGGTATTGTTGCCTGGCTGGCTGTTCAAACCTTTTTAAATATAGGTGGCATGATTAACCTGATTCCTATGACCGGCGTGCCGCTACCATTTATTTCTGCTGGTGGTTCGGCTGTGCTTTCGGCCTTGATTGCGATGGGATTATTAGTTAATATCAGCAGACACACTAAATTAACTTATGCCAAGCGTCAATAAGCTCAAAAAAACAATAATTTTAAGTGGTGGCGGTACTGGTGGCTCGGTAACGCCTTTATTAGCTGTGGCTAAGGAGTTGTTGTCTGTGAATGATGAATTAGAGCTTCTATTTGTTGGGACAGACACTGGTCCGGAACGGAGCATAGTGGCTAATTTTAGGACACCTAAGGGTGTTAGCTTACGTTTTCGTGCTATTCCGTCTGGTAAATTACGTCGTTATTTTTCTTGGCGTAACTTCAGCGATTTATTTAAAATTATTACCGCCTTTTTCGTATCTTGTCGTCTCTTACGTCAAGAGCGGCCGGGTGTTATTGTCAGTGCTGGTGGATTTGTTAGCGTGCCCTTAGTTTGGGCGGCCTATTTTTTAAACATCCCAGTCATCATTCATCAGCAAGATGTTCGTCCTGGTCTGGCAAATCGCTTGATGGCGCCAGTTGCTCGGTTAGTGACAGTTACTTTTGAAAAGTCATTGCGCGATTACGGTCAGAAAGCAGCTTGGATTGGTAATCCTTCGCCAGGTCATAATCAAGAAGTCGTCGATGCTGCGGCTACTAGATTGCGTTGCGGATTTTGCGCTAATAAACCCCTAGTGCTTATTACTGGTGGTGCTACTGGTTCAGTCGCTATTAATAATTTAGTTTTTTCTGCGGCTAAGTCCTTGTCCTCACGCGCTCAGATTATGCACTTAACCGGGAAAGGGAAGTTGCCAGATTCGTCTAAATTAGAAAGTCTTAAACTTTTACCAGATTATCGCTTGGCAGAATTTATGCAAAATGATGATTTGCTGCAACTGATGGCTAGTGCTGATTTGATTGTATCTCGTTGTGGTCTAGCGACTTTGACTGAACTATGTGCCTTGGGGAGGCCGGCTATTTTAATTCCGATGCCTGATTCGCATCAAGAAGATAACGCGCTTGTTTTTGAAAAAGCTAAGGCTGCTGTCGTTCTTAATCAAAAAGACTTATCGCCTTTGAAATTTAGTGAGGAAATATTTCAAGTTATTTTTGATTCACAAAAGAAGGAAGAATTAGCGCGCAATATTAGTCGGGTGATGAAAAAAGATGGCGCTGATATTATGGCTAGTTTTATTTTAGAAATTCTTAAGTAGCAATATGACGGCAAAGAATATTTACATGATAGGTATTAAAGGTGTTGGCATGACTATGCTGGCGCAATTTTTGGCTGCTCGTGGGAAGCGAGTTAGCGGTTCAGATATTGAAGATACTTTTTTGACTGATAAAGTTTTATCTGACGCTAAGATTCTGGTTTTCTCTCCTTTTGATGTTAAGAATTTACCAAAGAAGACTGATTTAGTTATTTATTCCAGTGCTTTTAATGAAGAAAATAATCCAGAAATGGCCGCTTTAGCGAAATCGGAGTACAGGAAAGTGCCTAAGCAATCTTACGCTGAAGCCTTGGGTGAATTATTTAGCGCCCAGAAAGGCATCGCCGTTTGCGGTAGTCACGGTAAAACCACGACTTCTGCTTGGTTGGGTTATGTCTTGTGGCGTGCCGGCAAGCAACCAAATGTCCTCGTCGGTTCACGCGTTCCCCAATTTAAGGGCAGCAGCTTGGCGGGGAAGTCAAAATTATTTGTTGCTGAAGTAGATGAATATCAAAATAAATTACGTTATTTTAAGCCGCAAGGAGTAGTCTTGAATAATATTGACTATGATCATCCTGATTTTTTTCCGACTGAAGCGGATTATGTTAAAGTTTTTGCTGATTTTGTAAAGAAGATTCCTAGAGATGGATTTTTGGTGGTAAATCATCGCGATTTTCACAGTCGCCGGGTTGCTAAATTAAATCGCGGTCGCACCGCTTCTTATGATGTCGCTGATGAGAGCTGGAGTAGTGAAACCGTTAATTATTTAGCTCACGGCTTGCGTTTGAAAAATGGCTGGCAAGCTTTTCAGGTGAATGATTGGGGAGAATTTAAAATTAAACTTTGGGGTAAACATAACGTCTTTAACGCTTTAGCAGTAATCGCTACCGCCCGAGAACTAGGCGTTTCTATTGCTGATTTAAAAAAATACCTTTACGCCTTTACCGGAACGGAAAGACGCGCGCAAATTTTGGGAGATTATAAAGGCGCACTAATTATTGATGATTACGCTCATCATCCTACGGAGATTAAAGCAACGCTGGCCGGCGTTAAAGAGCATTATCCCGGTCGCCAGTTGCGCGTAATTTTTCATCCCCATACTTTTACAAGAACTAAGGCATTATTTTCTGATTTTGTTAGTAGTTTTCCATTGGCCGATGAACTGATAATTTTAGGAATATACGGCTCGGCGCGAGAAAAACAGGGCGGAGTTTCTAGTGCTCAATTAGCACGCGCTATTAAAACCTTCAATCGTCGCCACAAGATTGATCAGGACGTCGGTGACTTATCAGATTTAGCGGCGGCTACTGCTTATCTGCGCGCGACTGTTAAAAAAGGTGATATTATTTTACTTCTTGGTGCCGGCGATGTTTTCCGCGTTGGTGAAGAATTATTATGCCATCAGAAAAAATAACACAAAATAATAGTGAGGCTGATAAAGAAGTTAAAGCTGATACTGAAAAAAGTTTTTGGCGGGATTTTTGGACTTTACTTAAGCCTTTTAAGAAATTCTTTTGGACTATCAGCTCTCTTATTTTAACTATTGTTATTTTGGACCTGGCGAAACCCTATTTACTAAAAATTATCATTGATAATTTACTTGATTTTGAGCGTGTTGAAATAGCTTTTTTACTGCAATTGATTGTCATTTATCTTTTTGCTGATGAATTTCGATCTTTTTTCCAATATTTGAGCGATAGGCGCACTTTGCGTTTGTTAGTAGAGGTTGAATATGAGCTAGACGTGAAAGCACAACAGAAGCTTCTCGCTTTAAATCTCGGTTATCACGAACAACAGAATACTGGTACCAAAATAATTAAAATTGAAAAGGGTGTAGACAAGATTTCTCAGTTTCTAAACAATATTTTCTGGGAATTTTTACCGACGGTTTTACAGTTGACTATTACTATCGCTGCTCTCTTTTGGGCGGATTGGCGCATTGGTTTATCTTTTCTGTTCTTTTCTTCTTCATTTATCGCTATCACTATTTGGTCGAACCGTCGCATGTATCCGGTTAGAAAATCTATTTATCGCGATTATGAAATTTCCTC
>CAYGLM010000014.1:0-19795 GCA_964350915.1 uncultured Gammaproteobacteria bacterium
CACCCATATAGTGAAGATTAACCAGTTCAACTTGCGGCCCCATTGCTTCCATGAAGTTTTTGGTCGCCTGGAAAATTAAATCCGGATTCATCAGTTTGCAGCCTTTTTCTCCGTAATAGCAATATGAGCAGCCGAGCTGGCAAATATTGGTAGCATCGACCATTAGGGTCAGGTGTTTTACTTGCGAATGACCAGGATGCTGGTTTTCCGCGGGAATGAGATTTGTCGGTAAATGATAACCGATTTGCTTACTTTTCATTATTAATTCCTCCTATTATTTAAGTTGTTAATATTACAATGGTAATATAATGCTAAAATTAAATTGAAAGTTTGTCAAATATACATGCTTTACAAATCTAATATTTTGTGCTATAATATATATATGGAGTAGGGAAATTTTTTGTAACTTTAAAATAAGAGAAAAATGACAGAAAGTAAGAGGAAGAACGCAGTTAAAGATCAGGCCGCTCAGGCAAACCATGGCTCTAATAAAGAGGGTAAGAATTTTACAGAAAAAGCCGCCGAATTGGCCGCTAAGCTCAAAAAGAGCGATAGTCTGAATGACTTAGGCGAAAGCTGCCAGGAGCTCCTGGATGAGCCTTTCTGAGGCCCAAGATTAAGCTGCTAACATCGAACCGTTGACTTACAATCAACGGTTTTTTTATTTTTGGTTTATGGTTACTTGAGCGGGGGTTAATCTGTAATCTTTATAATATGACTATGGGTAAATCAAAGTAAATTATTTTTAATACTAAAACTATGCAAAGCTCTGCTGATTATCAGGAATATAAATATATGGCATCTGTCTTTTATAGTAATATCAATTCAATATTTTCACCGGCATTAAAAAATAAAATAGGTTTTCCGGCCGAAAGTTTTAATCACATAATTTTTAAAAATTCTCGATCAGAAAGAGAGCGCTCTTCCCAAATGTTACGTTTTAAATTATTGCCACTAGCTGTCAAGTTAATTGGAGTATCAACTACTTATCAAGAATATGAAGAATCTATGATAGAAATGATGATAAAAAGACATAAAAAAAGAACAAAATCGCAGCAAAAGATAATATACTGGGGGATTATTGCTATTATAGATGGACAAAAAATAAAAGTTATTTTAAGAAAAATTGGTACCAATGGCTCAATTCATTTTTGGAGCATCATTCCGGCATGGGTTACGAATAAGTATCGTGATACTATATTTTATACCACCATGAAAGGCTCTCCGGCTGAAGACTAAATACTTATTTAATAAAAAAGACTTCATTTCTGAAGTCTTTTTTATTATGCCTGCCTTCGGCTTATGCATTTAGCCGAATAGGGCTGACGCCCCACAAGCACATTGATATTATAGGTAATGCAAAACTTATAGTCAATATTTAATAATCAAGGCCGACCTCTTGCTATTCGGTTTTGTTTCGGGTATAATATGAGTATAATATTAACTCATAAAAATATGACCACACTAACAAAAAAACAAGCTGAAATCCGGGACTTTATCGCCCGGTATCAGGAGGAGAAAGGCTATGCGCCCTCCTTGTCAGAAATTCGCGACGAGTTCGGAATCTCGTCTATCTCCACTGTCCACGAACACTTAGAAAATCTCGTTCAGAAGGGGATCGTCAAGCGCCTTAAGGGCGTGGCGCGCAGTTTGGAGCTGATTAAGCTCAAAGCTAAAGAGGAGATGATGGCCGTGCCGCTTGTGGGCGTAATTACCGCCGGGCAGCCGATAGAGGCGATTGAGGTGCCAGACGAAGTTGTGGAAATTGCTAAGGACAGACGCTTTCAAGACGGCGAACTTTATGCTCTTCGAGTACGTGGCAACTCAATGATTGGTGATGGGATTTTTGATGGTGACTTCGCAATTATCAAGAAGCAATCTTGGGCGGATAACGGCGATACGGCCGTGGCGGTTATTGATGATAACGAAGCGACCTTGAAAAGATATTATAAGGAAAAGGGTCGCATTCGCCTCCAGCCAGCCAACCCAACCTTTCAGCCAATTTTTAGAAAAGACGTGGAAATACGCGGTATAGTCATTAAAATCATCCGTGATTTTCAGCGCGTTTAATTTGACTACTTTTCATTTTATTGTTAAAACTAATATCAGATTACTAACATTAACAATAAAATAAAAACAGGCGTAGGAGGGCCTGAACCCATGAAAATCAAAGCTAGTGCCCTAAAAAGATTGATTCATTTATTGATCGCAATCTTTTCTCTTCTGCTGATTTGGCAGATTGATGACGCCAGTCAACCCTGGTTGAAAGCCGGGCTCTTGATGGCGTGGCTGACCTTCTTCTTAATCGATTTATCCAGAGTTTTCTTTTTGGGAACCAATATTTCGATTACTGGAGCTTACTTGTTGTTCTACGTGGGCGCCCTCTTGGGTTGCTTATTTCTTGTCTGGACCGGTAACATGGTCCTGAAATCAGCTAACTTTATCTTTATTTTCCTTGACTGGGAATTTAGGATAGGGAATCTCTTCAATGGCCTTTGGCATTATCTTTTTTCTTGGCCGGGATTAATCGCTGGAATAATTCTGGTCGTTTCGGCCTTGCTTTGGGAAAATGATCTCCAATATCGAGCTTGGCACATGGCCTTTACTAGGAGCTTGAGAATGGCTAATGATTAGAAGGATGGTTATGAAAAAGTTTAGTTCTTTCTTAAAAAGTTTAGGAACTACAGCCTTGCATTTTTTGGTAATTGCAATAATTTTCTGGCTGATTAGTTTAATTGGACCTCTTTGGTTAAAGGTTCCTTGTTATCTTTTCTTCGGAGCTTTTGCTCTGATTGATATTGTGGGACTTTTCTTTGAGGAAAGGCCTAAGGCACGTTTTATTTGTTCTAAGGTTATGATGGGAGTCAGTATAATCTTTGGCGCAGGCTTTTTAGTCTGGTTGCTGACTTTTGTGCTTCGCTTTCTGAATTTCTTTTTTTTGTTATTCGGCAGCAATTTCCGTATTGGTTGGATTTTGAATGATCCTTGGAATATAATATTTTCTTTCCCGGGTCTTTTGACTGGAATTATTCTTTTCTTCTTCGGCTTCATTATGAATGCTGATGATCATGACGAAAAGGTCTATCGAGAAAAACTTCTACAAAAGCAGATGGCTGCTTCTAAAAATCAAGAAGCGACCGCTACCTGAAATTATTTCAAAAACAAATAAGCCTTCAACTCTAATAGTTGAGGGCTTTTTTTATTTTCATCAGCAGTTTATCAAACAAATGCTAAGTTATTGGAGGGGCTGAAATTTACAGAACCTCTCATTAATTACGTATTTGACACTATATCATATATGATATATAATGATTCATATCAGATTAAGTTTTATAAAGACAGTCGTACGGGAAAGGAGCCTGTTTTAGTTTATCTAGAGTCATTAAACATTAAATCTAGACAGAAGATTAATAAATATTTAGAGCTCTTAGAAAGACAAAACGGTTACTTAGACGAACCTTATAGCCGCCATATAAGTGGAAAGATAAGGGAATTACGAGTAGTTTTTTTCATGATTGCCACAGAATTTTCTATTTTGCTTTTCTTAATAAAAATATAATATTATTGCATGCATTTAGAAAAAATACACAAAAAACGCCTCAGCGAGAAATAGCAATTACTGAAAGACGTTACCAAGATATTTTAAATAATCCAAATATATATGAATAAACGTATAGTCAAAGCAACATCCTTTAATGATTATTTGACTCAAGAATTAAAAAATCCTGAGGCAAAACGCCTTTTTGACGAATATGGTCGCCAACTAGAAATTTCTTATCAAATTTTGCAATTAAGAAAGAAACGCGGCTTAAGTCAATCTGATTTAGCTAAAAAAATCGGCACCAATCAAAGCAACGTTGCTAGAATTGAAAGCGGACAACAAAACTGCACTATTAAGTTACTTGATCGTATCGCGTATGCTCTTAACGCTGAGCTTCAGGTCAGTCTGAAATAACAACTTTCTACAAGTATTTTTTTCTAAAATAGCGGGCTATTTAGCCTAGCTATTTTTTCATTTTTCTGTTATAATCACTTCACAATTTATTCATATACCCCCTAAGGAAAAGAAATCCCGGCATCTTTGCTATGTTCGGGAAATTAGCTATATGTCAGGAGTTTTTCGCCTACAATCTGACTTTCAGCCGGCTGGTGACCAGCCTGAAGCTATCAAGAAGCTGGCCGCTGGCTTAGCGTCTGATTTTCGTTATCAGACGCTTTTGGGTGTAACCGGAAGTGGCAAAACTTTCACCATTGCTAATATCATTGCTGGTCAGGATAAGCCGGTTTTGGTTATGGCTCCAAACAAGGCGCTCGCTGCTCAGCTTTATCGTGAGTATAAGAATTTTTTTCCTGATAACGCGGTTCATTACTTCGTTTCTTACTACGATTATTATCAGCCGGAAGCCTATCTGCCAATTACCGATACTTATATTGATAAGGAGGCGATGATAAACCAGGAAATTGACCGGCTGCGCCATGGCGCCACTTCTTCTTTAATGAGTCGGCGCGACGTGATTATTGTTGCTTCAGTTTCCTGTATTTATAATCTCGGTGTGCCGTCTTCTTATTTAGAGTCACGCTTGGTTTTAGAAAAAGGCAAGCCCATGGTTCGTTCCGACTTAATTAAGCAGCTGATAAAAATCCAATTTGAACGCACACCAGGTGCTGTTAATCGTGGGCAGTTTCGCGTTCGTGGCGATGTTTTTGAAATTAGGCCGATGTCGGAAAATATAATTTATCGTCTTGAACTCTCTGGTCAAGAAATTTCTCAGATTGCTGTAGTTGATAATACTACGCAAAATATTATTGGCGACTTGCCAGAAATTGCAATTTTTCCACCCAAGCATTTTGTTTCTAATCAACCGCAAATTGAGAGCGCCATTAAAAATATTCAAGCTGAGTTAAAAGATAGGTTGGCATATTTTCGTAAAGAAGGATTATTACTCGAAGCAGAACGCCTGGAAAGACGAACGAGATATGATATTGAAATGTTGCGCAGTCTTGGTTATTGTCACGGCATCGAAAATTATTCCCGCCATCTAACCGGAAAATTAGCGGGTGAAGCTCCAGACGCCTTGCTTGCTTATTTTCCTTGGAAAGATGGGAAGCCAGATTTTTTATTAGTTGTTGATGAGTCACATATTGCTGTTCCGCAGATTAGAGGAATGTATAATGGTGATCAGGCACGCAAGAAAACTTTAGTGCAATATGGTTGGCGCCTGCCCTCAGCTCTTGATAATCGACCCTTGAAATTTTCTGAATTTAGCGCTCGCATTGGGCAAACTATTTTTACTACCGCTACCCCGGGAGATTTTGAGCTGGAAAAATCGGAGCAAGTCGTTGAGCAAGTTATACGCCCGACTGGCCTAGTTGATCCAGATATTGAAATACGGCCGGTATTTAATGCAGAGACTAACTACAGTCAAATTAATGACGTGATGGCGGAAATAAAAAAGATTGCTGACTTAGGAGAACGCGCGATTGTCAATACTTTAACTAAGCGCCAAGCCGAGGACTTAAATGCCTTTTTAATAGCTAAAGGATTTCGGGCCAATTACCTACATAGCGATATTAAAACTTTAGAACGTACAGAAATTCTCAAACAATTTCGTGAAGGGAAGTTTGACGTTTTAATTGGGGTTAATTTGCTGCGAGAAGGTTTGGATTTGCCAGAAGTTACTTTAGTGGCAATTTTAGACGCTGACAGGGAAGGTTTCTTGCGCAGTCAAACTTCTTTGCTGCAAACGATGGGTCGAGCGGCGAGAAATGTTAAAGGCAAAATTATTCTTTATGCCGATAAAGTGACGGATTCAATGAAGCGAGCAATCTCTGAAGCCGATAGACGTCGCCGCAAACAAGTTAAATATAATAAAGCCCATAATATTACTCCGACTAATATCTATAAAAAGATTGAAGAGTTTTTGGATTTAGTCGAGGATGAAGGGAAGAAATAATATGTCAAATAACGATAAGCTAATAGTCCGCGGGGCGCGGATGCACAATTTAAAAAATATAAATCTAGAAATCCCGCATAATAAATTGACGGTTATTTCTGGTGTCTCGGGAAGCGGTAAGTCTTCCTTGGCTTTTGATACAATTTTTGCCGAAGGACAAAGGCAGTATGTTGAATCATTATCGCCCTATATGCGTCAGTTTTTAGGACAAAAAAAGCCGGCTGATGTTGATGAAATTATCGGTTTAGCCCCTTCAATTTCTATAGACCAGAAAGCCTTATCGCACAACCCTCGTTCTACAGTCGGCACATTGACTGATGTTTACGATTATCTGCGCGTTCTCTACGCTCGGGTTAGTGAAATTTTCTGTCCGCTTTGTGGTCATAAGATTGAGAAGTTGGCGCTTGATGAGATGGTAGAAATTATTAGAAATCGCGGTCAGGAATATGGTCAGGAATATGTTGTGATTATGTCGCCGGTCGTTCGCGATCGTAAGGGAGAGTATTATCAGCTGCTATATAATTATCTTGGCCTAGGTTATGCTGAGGCGCGCGTTGATGGCAAGATTCATTCCTTGCGCGATAAAATTAAGTTAGCGCCAAAGCAAAAACACGATATTGATATCGTGATTGATAAAGTGATGCTTAGCGACAATGGTCGTTTAGCAGAAGCGGTTGAGAATGCGTTAGAGTATAGTAAGGGCTTAGTAGTTGCTCAGTACGCCGGGGCTAGCAAGGGAAAAGAACAAGAACTCTTATTGTCATCCAATTGGACTTGCCCGAATGATAATTTTTCTTTTCCTGAAGTTGAGCCACGCTTATTTTCTTTTAACTCACCGCACGGCGCTTGTCCGGAATGTTCCGGTCTTGGTCGTCGCGGATTATTTAGTAAAGAACGCTGTCCAGCTTGCGCGGGTAAGCGTTTGCGTCCCGAGGGTTTGTCAGCAAAAATTGCTGGCAAAAATATCGCTGAAGTTTCAGCGCTTCCCATTAATCGTACCCTAGAATTTTTTAATAGTTATTATGAAAAGATGAGTCGCCGCGAATTAGCGATTGCCGAAAATGTGGTAGTGCAAATTATCAGTCGCTTAGAATTTCTTTTAAAAGTTGGCTTGGATTATTTATCTTTAGACCGTGAAGCTCATACTCTTTCTGGCGGTGAGGCGCAGCGCATTCGTCTCTCCTCACAAATTGGCTCGCAACTTTCTCGGACCTTATATGTTTTGGATGAGCCTACTATCGGCCTTCACGAGCGCGACACGGAAAAATTAATTGATACTTTAAAGAAATTACGCGATAAAAATAATACGGTTATTATTGTTGAACACGATGAAAGAACAATTATCGCTTCCGATTATTTAGTTGACCTTGGTCCTTTAGCCGGTGTTCACGGCGGGGAAGTCACTGCTTGTGGCGAAACCAAGGCTCTTTTAAATGGTGAAGATAAAAGGGCTACTAAGAAGTCTTTGACCCTACAATATTTAAACGGACAGAGAGAGATTAATCTACCTGCTAAACGTCGCGAACAGAATCATGGTACTCTAAAAATTGTTGGCGCGCGTGCTAACAACTTGAAAAATATTAATGTAGAAATTCCTTTAGGTCGCCTGGTTGGTATTAGCGGTGTGTCCGGGAGCGGTAAATCGTCTTTCTTGTATGATGTTCTTTATAAAAATGTTTCTCGTATTAAACATCGTCCGGGCGGACGAGCGAAGTTAGAAGATGTAAAAGATATTAAGGGCACAGATTATATTAATAAAATTGTTGTCATTGACCAGGCGCCAATTGGTCGTACGCCCCGTTCCAACCCCGCCACTTATACCGGCATCTTCACGCCCATTCGCGATTTTTTTGCCAGCTTACCAGAAGCAAAAGAAAGAGCCTATTCTATTGGACGCTTTTCTTTTAATCGCGCCGGTGGTCGCTGTGAATCTTGTCAGGGCGCTGGTGCCAATTTAATAGAGATGCACTTTTTGCCACCCGTTTTAGTTGAATGCGAAGTTTGTCGCGGCAAGCGTTTTAATCGCGAGACCTTGCAGGTGAAATATAAAGATAAAAATATCGCTGATGTTTTAGATTTAACTATTGATGAGGCGATTGAACATTTTGATGGTAACTATTATATAACTGACAAGTTGCGTGTTCTCCAATCAGTTGGCCTAGGCTATATTAAAATTGGTCAAAGCGCCACCACCTTATCTGGCGGTGAAGCTCAGCGCATTAAAATTGCCAAAGAATTAACGCACACGCTCGGTAAACGTACCCTGTATCTTTTAGACGAGCCGACCACGGGTTTACATTATCAAGATATTGATATGTTACTCGCTGTTTTAAATAAGCTAGTAGAAAAAGGGAATTCCGTTCTAGTGATAGAACATAATATGCACATGCTTAAGTCGATGGACTATATTATTGATCTTGGACCAGGAGGCGGCGAAAGCGGCGGATTTTTAGTTGCGGCCGGTGCACCGGAAGATGTTGTTAGAACAGATAGTTTGACTGGAAAGTATCTTAAGGAGTACTTGAAGTAAAGAAAAAAAGCCTTCGAGAGAAGCGAAGGCTTTTTTGTAAAATTTTGTGCCGCGGTGCTGTTTTATTGGTGAGAGGCGATCTCTTAGTGAGAATTTGCTCCCCTGGTTTTGGCGTTGCGGCCGATTTAGCGGTTTTATCCGCGCTGTTCAATATGACTTATAAGAACTATGCTAGTATCATACATTTTTAAGCTAAGGTTTGTCAATCAAGTTATCCACAGGCTAGAATATCGACTTATTTCTAACTTATCCACAACCTATAAACTAATAAATATTGCTAAAAATGCTTGATTATCAGTCAAAATTAAAGAAGATAGCGCAAGCGGCCCCCAAATTGCCAGGGATTTATTATTGGTTAGATAAAAAAGGGGTTGTTCTTTATGTTGGCCGGGCGACTAGTCTGCGCTCCCGCTTAAGTCAATATTTCCAGAAAAATTTAGAGCCGCGCATTCAGGAAATGGTAAACAGTGCCGTTGATATTAAATACGAGGAGACTGATAGCATCCTTGAGGCGATAATTTTAGAGGCGAAAAATATAAAAAAGCACTGGCCGAAGTATAATGTTCGTGATCGTGATAACCGTTCCTTTATTTATGTGGTCATTCCTAAGCAGACATATGCTAAGCCGATTATTATTCGCGGGCATGAGCTGGAAAAATTTCCTGCTGGCACGGCTAAAGTTTTTGGACCTTATCAGGCCTATCATTTATTAAAAAGTGCCTTGCGTTTAATTCGCCATATTTTTCCTTACGGTACTTGTCAGCCAAATAGTGGTCGTGCTTGTTTTGATAATCAAATCGGACTTTGCCCGGGTGCTTGTGTTGGTAAAATTAATGCGCGCGATTACCAGAAAAATTTAGATCATATCGCTCTTCTATTGGGCGGAGAGAAAAAAAGATTACTGAGCAGATTAATGAAAGATAATCCAGATAAAATTCAAGCTCTAAAACAATTGCAAGAAGCTTCTCTTTTAACTAAAGAAAATAATTTACAAGAAAGGCGACTGAGTCGCTTGGAGGGTTATGATATTTCTCATCATGCTGGCCAAGAGGCTTATGGCGCGATGGTGGTTTTTGAAAACGGGGAAGCAAACTCTTCTCAGTATCGTTTATTTAAAATTAAAGAAGCGCCGCCAGGAGATGATGAGCGGGCGCTCTTAGAAGTATTACTTCGCCGTTTTCAGCATGAAGAATGGGCTTTGCCAGATTTAATAATGATAGATGGCGGTTCGCCGCAAATTAGTTTTCTCACGCGTGCTTTAGCGGCCAAGAATATTAGCTTACCATTAGTTGGTATTTCTAAGTTTGGTGGCGATAAGCTTGTTTTTCCTGCCAAGACTAAAAAAGAGCAGCGTTTATTGGCAGAAAATATGAAATCCACTTTATTAAAATTAAGAGAAGAGGCGCATCGTTTTGCTAATCGTGGTCGCCGGGCTAGCTCTAGAAAAAAGATGAGAAGTTAGAGTAATAAAAAAGCCGCTCTTTAAAAACGAGCGGCTGTTAATTTGAATACGTAAATTCAAGCGCAAGGAAATAAGGGTGCGTTTTAATTAAGACATCGCAACTTTGGCGCGAATCATACTTTGCAGAAAAAGAGGGAAGTCCTCAAAGGAAGGCACTATTCTTTCTACTGGTAAACCAGCAGCCAAAAATTCTTCTTTTGTATTGGCTCCAGAGACAATGCCGACAAAATCAATTGGCGGATTGCTGTTTTGAGTAGCAGCGAAATCATAATTGACGGTATCGCCAAAGTAGACAATTTGTTCGGGCGAGTAACCGCGACGACGTGCCCAATTAATCATAGGGCCAAATACGCGGCCCGAGGGCTTGTGATGATAATAATGAGTGGCTGTTTGGAGGAAGCTAAAGTAGCGACAATCAAGTCCAATGCGGTTACAGATAAGATTGAAACTTTCTTGGGTTCGGCTGGCCACTAATCCTAAAAGAAATCCTTGGCTGTGCAAACTTTCTAACATCCAGCGGATGCCAGGATGAATGTGATACTCCTCAATCATTGTCTTATCATATTCGATGAAGTCAGCCAACTGCCCCTCAGTTGCTCCAGCTTCTTGGCAGATAAGAGTAAAAATTTCTTCTGCTTTTTTACCCCAATGGAGGCGTAGAAAATCTTCACTAACCGGAGGCAAGCCTAAGCGGGCAAGATTTTTGTTGACCTTGCGAAAACCGATATGGGTCGTGTCGACCAGGGTTCCGTCTAAATCGAAAATCAATACTTCTTTTTCTTTCATGATATAACGTTTTTGTTGTTAATTTACGATAAAAGTTGAGTCTTGTGTTTATTAGACTGTTATAATACTAACCTAAAAATAAATTATTGTCAACAGCGCTAATGAGCTGGATACGCTAACGAACTCAATACGCTAAAGAACTCGATAATTGAAAAACCCTTGACAATCGGCCTTTCTGTTGCTATTATAGTTATATAACAAACAAGGATTACCAGAGACCGCAAGTGGCCGATTTTTCTGCCGTAAATCTTGCCGAGGTAAAAATTAGCTAATTTTAGCGTTTTTATTGGTCTGTGGTAACACAGATTTTTTTATATGCCAAAGAATAAATTGCAAAAACAAGAAATCTTATCCACTCTTACTGAAAAGATAAAGAAGTCCAAATCAGTCGTTTTTGCTGGCTTCAATGCTTTCGGAGTTAAGGATAATGAGGATCTGCGCGCTAAATTAAGGGCAGAAAATAGCGAATATTATGTCGCGAAAAAGACCCTGCTTAATCGTGCTTTTAAAGATAGTAATATTGAAAACCTAAATACTCGTGGCTTTGAAGGTAAGATAGCAGCTATCTTTTCTTATGAAGATGAGGTTGCTCCGGCAAAAGTTTTGGGTGAATTTCGTAAGGATAAAGAAAAGATGGAGAAGATTTTCTTCTTGGGTGGTATTTTAGAAAACAAGCTTTTGTCCAGAGAACAGGTAGAGGCTTTGTCACAATTACCAAGCAAGCACGAGCTTTATGCTAAGATGGTTGGTTCTCTGAACGCACCAATTTCCGGTTTCGTTAATGTTCTAGGTGGCAATCTACGTAATTTAGTTGGTGTCTTAAAGGCAGTCAGCGAGAAGAAATAAGATTAGTGAAAAGAAGTAATAAATTATTAATTAAAATAAATTTAATTTTAAAACTATGAGCGAAGAGAAAAAGGACGTTATCGTCCCAGAAAAATTTGCTAAGCTGGTTGGCGAAATCGAACAAATGAGCGTGCTAGACTTGGCTGAGTTAGTTAAAATCTTAGAGGAGAAGTTTGGCGTTTCTGCCTCTGCTCCTGCTATGATGATGGCTCCAGCTGCTGCAGCGGCTGCTGTTGAAGAGAAGGATAGCTTTGACGTTGAATTAACTGAAAGCGGTGCTAATAAGATTGCCGTTATCAAAGTTGTTCGTGAATTAACTGAGATGGGTCTTAAGGAAGCCAAGGATTTAGTTGATGGCGCTCCTAAGGTCTTAAAGGAAGGCGTTAAGAAGGAAGAAGCCGAAGCTATGAAGAAGAAGTTAGAAGAAGCTGGTGGCAAGGCAACTTTAAAATAAGATTTTTTAATCTTCAGATACGAAAAAAACTGTCCGCAAGGGCAGTTTTTTGTTATCTTTGAATTATGGTATAATAATTAATAATATTAGTAAAGATTGTTTGCTATGTATCAAGAAACAGATGTACCAATTAAGAAAAAAGCATCGTTCACGGAACGAGATTCTTTAGAGAAATCTAAAAGTAAAGAAATAAAAGATTTAGATCCCGTTTACGAAAAAGAGCTTCTGCCTCTGATTAAGATTTTTTTGCCTAAGGACGAAGATCTTGATGTTTTTGCTGCTGATGTGACTACTGAATTAAAAAATCAAGCGGAGAAAATACAAGATATAGAAAATAGGGCGCTTATTTCTCCAGAAGAATCTATTAAAGAGATGCGGGCTATATTAGTTGAAAAGGCTAAAGCGATTATTGCCGATTTTGATAATGAAGATTGGAAAACCAGAAGAGCAGGAAAGGGAATGAGTCCAGATTTT
This sequence comes from uncultured Gammaproteobacteria bacterium, assembly GCA_964350915.1. GTDB lineage: Bacteria > Patescibacteriota > Patescibacteriia > Patescibacteriales > UBA12465 > UBA12465. The sequence continues at coordinate 12,507 of CAYGLM010000014.1, forward strand.
TATAAAAAGGCCAAGATTTGTCTGCTTAGAGCTGGAGATTTTTCTCATTGGAATAAGTATTATTCTAATAAGCCGGACAATGACCCTCGAGAAAATTCTGAAAATATCTCTGAAGATAGTCTCGGTTATTACTTAGATATTAATCGTTTTAGCTCAAGTGACAATGCAATTCGCTTAAATGCATTAGAAACCGAGGCTCTATTAGAAGTTGGTTTTGAGAAGCAATTAATTAAGATTGCCTCGAGTAGATCTAGTTCCTCATTTTCTGAAATTAGCGATACATTGCTCCAGAAAATGATAAAAGCTAAGGAAGAAAAAACAATTAGCAGTATTGATTTTGAAACTTGTTTAGAGCGAATACCTCCGTCCGGGGGATATTCTTCGCAAACCATGGAACATATCGCCAGGCTGGGTTCTGGTGGTTATGTTTTTTCTCATCCTAAAGCGTTTGCAGATAATGACAAGCCAGAATTTTGGGAAAAATTAAATAAGTTAAATTCTCCTGAATATCCTTATCATCTATCAGATGCTTTGAAAGGCGTAATAGAATCAAATTTGGATGCAGGTGGCGCTAAAGCGGCTATTGCTAGCGCCTTTAGACATAATTTTACTGATTTTAATAATTTTGATGAACATATTAAAGATGAGGCTTTGCGCCGCGAGTATGAGGAGTTATCTCAATTATCATTTTTAAAATATCCTAGTGGTTACGAATTTATTCCACCAGATGAGCTTGATGAAAAAGGGATGAGGCAGATGAGAAAGATGATAGAAGATGGCAATCTAGGCATGCTCTATGGGCATCGAATGCGTAAATATATAGATTATTTAGCTGATAATGATTATAAGTGGCTGAGGGGTAATATTGAAAAATATGAACAGGAAAATATGCTCCTGTCCGTTAAAGTATTGCGACCCGCTGATCAGAGTCGCTACGCTGAAAAATTATTAGCCGAAGGTAATGAAGAAATTTTACGGAGAATGATTGAGCATGGCTCTTTTTCTAATAATTCATTATCTAAAGAAATTTTTTGGGATTTAACTAAAGATGGTCGCTCGGTTTCACCGCATTATTTTTCCGGATTAGATAGTAGTTGTCTGCAAAAGTTTATATCTAAATTTGACTCGGGTAAATCTGGTAATATTTTGGACCGCGATATGGCTATTCGCAAAAACATTAAATTTTTTGATTTACAAGAGGGAGTTATAGAAAATAAAGAAAAATTTGTAGCCTATCAAGAGTTATTAAAAAACATAAATACCGTCTTTGGCGATAATACTCCCTCGGATAATTTATATAATGCGCTTAGGATAGATTTTCGAAATTTTAAGTCGCCTGAAGAAATCAAACAAAAACAAGACGATTTAGTTTCCAAATTATTAGTTATTAAAGAAGTTATCGGTAATAGAAATTTATCCTCAGTTTTTAGTGGTGGTCTTAATATTAATATCTTAAATCAGGATATAGAAAGTTTGCGCGAAGACGCTGACAGTCTGAAGCATTTATTAAATTATATGGCGCAAACTAGCGTGGATAACTTAGAAGTTATGCGCGGCTTAACGCCAATAGAAAAAGAAAGGGCCGGTCATCTATTAGGAATCAACTCATTGCCCTTAAATAAGCTTATTGAGAGAATAAAACAATCAGGCTCTTCAGATGAAGAGCTAAATGACGTATTGGCAAGGGACTTTGCTGTAGACGTGACTAAATTTGAAGATGGGGATAAGTCTGATTTCTCCAAAATGTTAGGCGCCGTCCGTGATTCTTGGAGTGAAAAATATGCGCGTGAGACTGAATATAAGGGAAATGTTAAAATAGCACGCGACGCGGCCTTATTGGGGAAACGTTATCCTGCCGATAATGATCGTTTTATTAGAATTGCTCGAGATTATCAGGCCAAGGGTAGTCTTAGTAATGATTTACATGAATTTAATTTTAATTCATTTTCCGATGAGTTAGGGCCAGAATTCAATCAAGATAATTGGGCGGGTGCTTTAGCGGCTTATGTTTTAGCGATGGAAGAAGATGAATGGAAAGTTCCGGACGATAAAAAAGGAATTATTGAAGCTGAATTTTCTGGGCCGTATCGCGATGTTTGCCTAAAATCAATGTCTAGCGAATGGCGGGAATTTTTAGGCGATGAAGAACAAGAGGAATTACCTTTGAAGCTTTTAACTTTATCAGAGACGATAGATAATTATGGCGGCGTTGGCAGTCTTTCTCGGATTGAAGCTTTAGCGGGGCTAATGCACTCTTTTAACGCTGCTAGTGAAAATAAAAAAGTAGTTCCCAGAACGTTAAGTGAGATAAAAAGTTTATTATCTAAACAAGAAGATAGATTTGAAAAGGAAAATTGGTCTCAGGATGATAAGGCGGAATTTCATAATTTAGCTAAGGAGATGATTGAAGCTGCGCCGAGTTTGTTTTCTGCCTTCGCACCCATTTTTGAAAAATTATCGCCGAAAGAGACAAAAATATTTCTAAAGGAAATGATGCCTCTTTACCATATTAATCTAATAACAATTCAGTCAGCCCCTAATCAAGAGGGCGACGTATCTTATGAAGCTAGAGATTTGGTATCCGTTAGGTCAAGCATTAGGAGGCTCGCAGATTCAATGCAGATGGGCGCGGAGCATCGCGAGCGGGCATTGCAGTTAGAAAAAGATAGATTAACTTCGACCATGCGGGCAAATTTTCGAGACAGTATGGGGTTGGAAAATGTTCCAAATCAAATTGATAAAGAGGGCTTGCGAATGCTTCATAACTTTATTCGTTATACCGGGAATATAAATGACCGTGATGCTGATAAGGAGGCGATTATTTCATTTTTTCTGGCCTTAAATATAAATGGTGATTGGGAAAAATTTAGAAAAGGGGAGGAGATTGACCCTAGAAATTATCTTTCTGAGAATAAAGCAGGGCTACTTAAAGAAGTGATGGCAGAAAGAGAAAAAAATAAATTAACAGCTGACATGGTTGGTCTAGCAAAGTCGCAATTAAGCGATTTTCAAGACAAGCTCCAGGCAGAGACGAGAAATAGCATGATTGGTAACGTTGAGACTATCGATGTAAAATTGGGAATTCTTAAGCGTAATGTCGATGACTTACTCGACCCCGATGCTTACGAAGATCAGGCTGATAAATCTCTCTTAGAAATTTTAACAAAATACCACAAGGCGACCGGTTCGTCATTAGCAAAAATTTTTCAAAAACTTAATGGTCGCAGTGTCACTATGAGTCAAGATGAGGAATTAGCTGCTAAAGAATTAGCAGTCGCCTTTGAAATTAAGGAGTGGTCTCAAGATAAAGTTAAAGAAATCCAAGAACGCATGCAGCCGATTTCGCTGATAAATAATATGGCTAAGAAGCTCGAAGATAGCGGCTTAGAGGAGAATGTCCAGGAGTTAAATAGATTTCTAAATCCTAAAAAAGAGGTAATAGAAATATTTAATAAACTAGATGAAAATTTTAAAACTGGCTCAGGGGCCATTGCTATTAGTAAAGATTTAGAATATTTAGATAACCTTCTAATTAAAGAAAGATCTAAAATTAATGAAGAGGAGGTAGAAATAGCATCTAATTATTTAAATGCAATCAGGGAAAAAATGTCTACTTTGGAGAAAATGATGTATGGTGCGAGAGAGTATTTTAATAAATTGAAGTCCAGTGTCCATTCTAGTGGTCACCAAAATCAACTCCTAGTAAATCGTCTAAAAGATATTGAGAAAATAATGAATAATCGCGAACACGATGCTTTGATTTCCACTGAGATGACTAAAGATTTCAGTCTCATCATAGAAAATATGCGCCAGTGCTTAGGGTGTTTACGTAAAGAAGCTAATAACGATACTAACCTCGCCTTTGGCGATTATAATAAATTCTTTTTAGTTAGTAAAAGAGATAAAGCTAAGGGCAGTATCGCCGATGAAATTGTTTTCTTGCTTCCGGTCAGTAAAGAAGATGGCACAAAAAATATGTCTTTTGTTATGGACAGAGTTTATGGCACGGCTTCTCCTGATATTCTCATGGCTCATTTTTTAACCATCTATAAAAAATTTAATAGCCTGAAAACTAATTTTAAAGATGCTAAACTATCTATTTCTATTACTCAAGAGGCCTTAAGTAGTGCGGGGGTAAGCGCGGAAATTTTTAAAGCCAGAATAATAGAGAAAATGCCTGATGCTAAAATTATCTTTTCTGAATCTCAATTATCTACCGTAGTACCCAGCTCTTCGTTCAGTGATAATTATATAGAATTTGGTACGGGTAATTCCGCCCGATCGGCTGGTAGGCGCGATTTTAAGGCTTTACTGATAGAATAAGCATCTATTAAAAAAGGAATATTTTACAACAAAAAACCGACTATAGCAGTCGGTTTTTTAGGTATAAATATGTAACTTTACAAACTCAATTTATAAATCTTGTCTCCAGCTAGTAAATAGATAGTTCGGTTCTCGGCATCAAGAGCAAAATCTTTTATATCAGGTAGATTGTCGAACATTCTTTGCGACACTAGAGCGCCGTTTGCTTTATTAATTATAGCGAGGCGATTGTTGGCACTATCGAGAATGTAGAGCTGTTGCGTGTCGCCCAGTAACTTTGTGGCGCCGTTAGTTGGCGGATCCAGTGGTCTGTTAGTATAAGATTCAGACTTACCGACGCGATACTTTTTTATACTACTATCACGACTTAAGAAATAAATATCACCGTCAATGAATAAATCGACTGCTTGAGAAATATCCGCTGTTTCTTTAATCCAGCCAGAGCGAGAAGTGAGACTATTAGGATAAAGGAAGAGCTGATTTTGAGCACGGGAAATTAGGTAAATTCTTTGGTTATAAATTCCAAAACCGCCGTAGTCATCAGCTTCATTAAAGCCAGAGAGCGAAGCGGAAGAGAAGCGATTCGTTTTAGTATCTAGACGGAAAATTTTATCGTTATCACGATAATGGATAATACTTGTGCTATCATCAAACTTAGCAGCTCGCAAATTAGTTGCCTCAATCGCCTCTATCTTTAGAGGTTCGTTTGTTTCCAAATTAAATAGATAAGCAGCATTTCCACCGGCGCCGTAAATTTGACCATTAGCAAATATCAAATTGTTGATTTCTAGCCCGCTTAAATCAATAGCTTCTTCTAATCCTTCTACTTTAGCGATTTTTAAAGTTTTATTTTCCAAGAAAGATAAGCGTTGTTTTAATTGTTCGTAAGCCTCGATTTGATAATCCTTATCGCGTGGTAGCGCTTCAATCATTGCCTTAGCGTCAGCGAGAACTCGAGCGGCGCCATCTTCGTTATTATAAAGTAGATGTGAATCAATTAGCACTTCCTTTTTTTCAATTTCCTCAATTAGTGCCTGGAAATTTTGTTGTGCCTCTTCACGAGCGCGCTGATTATTTGTCATCCGTAAACTGACAGTTAAAACTAAAACAACTACAACCAAGCCAACTAAAAGGAAAAGATGTTTTTTGCGCAAGGATTTAAACCAAGCGCTCATCCCGCTGAACCAGTTTCGCCAAACAGAGGGACGAAATAGGTTGGGAATAAATAGGAGGAATCTTTTTAAGCCATCTAAAAAATGACGGGGTGCTTTTTTTAGGAATATCTTTTGCGGACGAAGGAAAGAATTTGCTCCGGGTAAGTTGAAGATATTGGTTTTTTCTTTTGCTCTTTGTTCCGGCCTAAATTGCGGCCCGTCGCTTGCTGGCGGTAGAGCAGCTTCTTTCTGGGCTTGCTGGCGAGAAGAGATGGGCTGGTGCGGTGGTAGTGGTGCTTTCGGTTTAAGACTCTTTATTAAATTCTTGGCAATTCTATTAACTTTTTCCCAGCTAATGAGTCCGGCTGGTGCAAGCATGTTTTCTGTTTTTTGTTCGGTGTAGTTTAGAGAACTAATTGAGTTTTGGGCGGAAAGCGGTACCTGAGAGGCTTCTTTAATTTCCTTTCCTGTTCTATCAGTAGTATTTTTGATAATTACTCCTAAAAAGGGAACATAACTATTTATCTTAGATAAAACGTTTTTGATTTGTTCAGAGGCGACAATGGGTGGCAGTTTGGTTATTATTTCCACCATTTCTCGACTTGATAAATATTCCGGCAGTGATTCACTAGTAAAAATAAAATAAGAACCAAAAGGAACTTCGCCGCTAATGACTGAAGAAAAAAGACCGGTATTTTTTGATGGTTGCTCATCTCCCTTGACTGGCGCATTTTGGGCGTCAGTCTCGACGTTTATGATTTCATAACCTCTTTGTTCTGGGGCGAGATTAAGGTCTTCACGGCGATAGATTAACAGGGAGCGGTTTTTTCCAAAACCGGCAAAATGTAGTTTATTTTGATAGACAACGCCTAGGGTTATGCTGGTGGCGTCTGGATTTATTTTTATTTTATGATCCGATAAAAATTCGTTTAGATTGCGGTTAGTTTTTGCTAAGGCTGCTTCGAAGATATTTTCAGCTCTAAGCCCCTCGATTTTTCCGATAAGCTGGATTTTTTCATCAAGATAATAATTTTCTTCTAAATCTTCAATCAAGAAATTTATGATTTTTTCACCATCACTCTTCTTGCCGCCGATTTCTGCCAACAGAAAAATTTTTCCGGCCAATCTTTCTTTGTCAGCATCAGGCTGAGCAATAAAAACAGCACTGGCTCCCGGCGTCTTGCCGGAGTTCAAGATTATTGGAGCAATTTTGTTATACATAAGCAAAATATCAAGCCGTTAGCTGGGCTTTTTCAGTTTGACTGTTTACCTGATATATTATACTATAAACTTATAAATAAATAAATATGCTTAATGCACTTTTCGGGTCGGAAGCTAGAGCGAAGACGCTCAACCTTCTTTTACTTGACCCAGAAAAAAAATTCACGCTTCGCCAGTTTAGCAAGGAAGTGGGTGTACCCCTAGCTTCGGTGCGCAAGGAATTAACGGGGCTCAAGGATTTCGGCTTAGCTAAAGAAGAGGGTGACAATTGGAGCGCTAATAAGGATTTCATTATTTTTCCTGAGCTGCGTTCTTTAATCGTCAAGGCGCAAGTTTTATCCAGTCAAAAATTTATTGAAGGACTCAAAAAAATTGCTGAACCAAAGTTTTTAGCGTTAACCGGAATATTTACGGGTGATACGCTAGTTAAAACTGACATTTTAATCGTCGGGCCAATTAGAAGAAGGTCGTTTGCTAAGTTGGTTTCTGAGTTAGAGAGTAATTTAGGTAGGGAGATAAATTTTACTCTCATGGATGAAACTGAATTTTTCTATCGCCGAGAGGTGATGGATATTTTTTTATATAATATTT
>CAYGLM010000015.1:0-11489 GCA_964350915.1 uncultured Gammaproteobacteria bacterium
TCCTAAGCCAAGTGCGTCTACCAGTTTCGCCACGTCCGCTCGACTTATATATTAAACAATTATTTTTATAAAGTAAAGTTTATGTTATAATGAGGCTATGATTAAAAATATTTAAAATAAGTTTTTGTTTTATGACTAAGTACAAATTCATTAAATTTTTCGAGGGCCTTTCGATTAAGGATGTGCCGCAAGTAGGCGGTAAGAATGCGTCTTTAGGCGAAATGTATAGCGCTTTAGCTAAGAAGGGCCTACGCGTTCCTAACGGTTTTGCAACTACTGCCGAAGCTTATCGTTATTTTTTAGATTCAGCGGATTTAAAAAAACAGATTAGAAAGATTTTAAAAGGACTAGATACGCATGATGTTAAAGATTTAATGAAGCGCGGTGAAGAGGTAAGAAATCTAATTTTAGCTGCGCCTTTTCCAAAAGATTTAGCAGCGGAAATTTCCGCGGCTTATAAGCAGCTATCCGCTGATTATAAAACAAAGAGTACTGATGTGGCAGTTCGCTCAAGTGCAACCGCCGAAGATTTACCAGACGCTTCTTTCGCCGGTCAACAAGAAACATTTTTAAATATTGTCGGTGAAAAAAATCTTTTATTAGCAGTTAAGAAATGTATTGCCTCCTTATTTACTAACCGCGCCATCTCTTATCGCGTTGATAAGAATTTTAATCACTTCTCTATTGCGCTATCGGTCGGTGTTCAGAAAATGGTTCGAGCTGACCTTGGTTCTTCCGGAGTGATGTTCACTATCGATACTGAATCCGGTTTTAAGGATGCGATTTTGATAAATTCAATCTACGGTTTAGGGGAAAATATTGTTCAAGGTAAAGTTAATCCCGATGAATTCTATTATTTCAAACCGACTGACACCATTATCTCTAAGAACATTGGCCAAAAGGCCATGAGAATGGTTTATGATTTGAAAGGCAAGCGCCCGGTAAAAAATGTTCCCGTATCTTTAACTGACCAACATCGCGCCTCTATTAGCGACAAACAAGTGATACAGTTAGCGCAGTGGGGGATAATGATAGAGGAGCACTATAAACGACCAATGGATATTGAGTGGGCACTTGATGGCAAGACCAATGAATTGTTTATTACTCAAGCTAGACCAGAAACCGTCCAAAGTCAAACCAATCCTAATATTATTGAGCGCTATCGCCTAGAGAAAAAAGGTAGAATTATTTGTTCTGGTCAGAGCGTCGGTAATAAAATTGGTAGTGGCGAAGCGCATCGAATTATGGGTGTTAAGGACATTGTTAAATTCAAGCCAGGACAGGTTTTGGTTACTGATATGACTGATCCCGACTGGGAACCGATTATGAAAATTGCCTCTGCCATTATTACTGATAAGGGTGGGCGTACTTGTCACGCGGCCATTGTTTCGCGCGAGTTAGGTATTCCTTGCATAGTTGGCACTAAACACGCTTCTCGAAAAATAAAGACCGGACGCAAAATAACTATTAGCTGCGCCGAGGGCGAAGTTGGGTATGCTTATGAAGGAATTTTACCTTTTAAAATCGATAAAACCGATATCAAGGACTTGAAAAAGACCAAAACAAAAATAATGCTTAATGTAGGTGAGCCAGACAAAGCTTTTCTTAACTCTTTTATACCTAATGATGGCGTTGGTCTTGCTCGTTTAGAGTTCATTATTAATAATTACATTAAGATTCATCCGCTTGCGCTAATAAATTATAGTAAACTGAAAGACAAAGGAGCAAAGCAAGAAATAGATCGCCTAACAGTTGGCTATGAGAATAAGAAAGAATATTTTGTTGATCGTTTGGCACAAGGGATGGCGATGATTGCCGCCGCTTTTTACCCTAAGGACGTTATTTTCCGCTTAAGTGATTTTAAAAGCAATGAATATGCTAATTTGATTGGCGGTCAAGCTTATGAGCCAACGGAAGCAAATCCGATGATTGGTTATCGCGGGGCTAGTCGTTATTACTCCAAACAATTTTTACCTGCTTTTAAACTAGAGTGTCAGGCGATTAAGATAGTGCGTGAAAAAATGAAGCTTAATAACTTAAAAGTGATGGTTCCTTTCTGTCGCACCGTCGAAGAAGGTAAGCGCGTTTTGGAAATCATGGCAGAAAATGGCTTAAAGCGCGGACAAAACGGATTAGAGGTTTATGTGATGGCTGAGATTCCTGCTAATGTTATCCTAGCTGATAAGTTTGCTCAGATTTTTGACGGCTTCTCTATTGGCTCTAATGATCTAACTCAACTTACTCTGGGTATTGATCGCGACTCTGGTGGAACCCTAGAAGTCGTTGGCAGTTCTGATGAGAGAAACGAGGCAGTGAAAATTTTGATTAAAAATCTCATAGCCGCTGCCAAGAAAAATAAGAAGAAGGTCGGTATTTGTGGTCAAGGGCCGAGCGATTTTCCTGACTTCGCTACTTTTCTAGTTGGAGCTGGTATCGACAGCTTGTCGCTAACTCCTGATTCAGCCGTTGCAACTGCGATTGAGGTCGCTAAGAAGGAGAAACAAGTAAAACGTAGTCGCGGTTTACTGAGCTTGTTCTTCTAGAAACAATTCTAATATCCTCTCAACTGTTCCTAATAACGCAAAAAGCGCCAACCGGAAACCGGGAGCGCTTTTTACGATTGATCTGAAAACTATCTGGTTAGAGCTTGCGCCCTAGTCAGACTAAGGCATTATATATCAAGAATCTAGTAAAATCAAGTTGACAATTTTGCTAATATTATTCAATAACGTGAATTTTGGCTGTTCTAACACCAAATTTAATGGCGTCATCGTAATTTAACATCCAGATATCCACGCGGTCCGGGTAGCGTTTGTTCATACGGTCGCGAACAATAAAGACGCGGTCGCCAAACAAATCAGGAATCATGACCTTGGTGCCAAACTTCAAGAAATTAGCGGCAACGGTATCTTCTATGCCGTGTTCACAGACATTGAAGCCATTAGCAGTAATGCAGGGCGTGTCATCGGTTTGCCGGGGATCAGAATTATAGGCGGTCATAGCATGAGTGCTGACGCGAATAATTTTCGGTTCTGGCTTAACTTCCGGAACAGCTTGTTTTTGCCTTTCTGGGCCGTAATAGACGATTTTAGCCTGTTCTTCTTGGGTTTTTGGCCCGTAGATGATAGGAGTGGTGCTATTTTTAAATCCTGTTACTGACTCATCCAAGCGGTCAGCTTTGGTCATTATCTCATTGGCCACCATCATATCATCCGCCAATTCACTAGCTTGCGCTTCTTTGATGGCATTATCAGCCAGTGTAGGAGCGTAAAAGAGAACGAATTGGAAAACGCAGGCGATGATTATGTAAAGAACCAAACCCTGCCGACTACTGAGAGGAACTATCTCCTCCCTAAGGAGTTGTGTTAACTTCATATTTGTTTATTATTGGCCAAATAAAAAATCCCTAGCATATCATAAAAATGATTATGATCAAGCCGGGATTTTCTTGACTGGTTATCTTATCATACTCTATAAAAAAAGTCAAGATTACAGGCCACTAGTTAGGATTGACAAATATTTTATTATATGATATAATAAGAAGACTGAAAATCAGGTATTTTAGTGTCAAAAAAGGCTGAGCATTTATTTTCAGGCAATAAAAAGAACATTCACAACTAAAAAATAGAAAAGATGAAAAAATTAGTAATTTTTTTGGTCTTGATGACTGTAGTAGTTATCGGCCAGCCGGTTTTCGGGCAGACTGCCCAGGAAAAAAAACAGATGACTCTTGTTGAAAGAGAAATCTCTCGTTTAGAGAGCGAGCTTCACAGCCTGGAGAGGGCCGAAGGTCGCCGCACCGCTCAAAATAAATTTAATCTTAGGATTAAAATTCGGGAGTTAGAACCACAAGCTGATCCTCGTCGGGCAAAATCCGAAGAGGGTATGCTCTGGGCTAAATCTCAGATTAATAGTCTGCAGTTGCAGATTGACTCCATTGATTCACTAGCTGAATCGTTTGAGATTAGTTACAAGAGAGAAGATCTTGCTGCTTATCAAGATCAGCGTCAAGCCATGCTAGATCGTTGGACAGCGCCAAAAAATTCTATTCCTCGGGAAATGAGGGTAGTAACAAAGAATCGCCGTTTGCGTGCCAATACCATTAGGCGCGAGGAGCTCGTCTTGACCAAGATCGAAAGCAATCTTGAAGGCAGTCAGATTATTAGACCCTTGCCTCAAGGCGCGGGATACCAAATAATTTTGGACAACAAAAGTCCTCATCTGGTAACCTTTATGCTAAAAGGCATAAGTGGCGGTGAAAGCGTATCTTTCACACTTGGCCCCAGAACCAAAGAGCGACACTCAGTGTTGCCCGATGTTTATTTGGTTGAATTCTATATGAATGGAAGAAAAATCCAATCAGCAGAATTAAGTAAAATGACCATTGACGGGCAGGTCCGGTATTATGAAGGCGAACCAGTCTTTGGTTACGCTTACAAATCTGCCTGGTAAGCTAAATGACTAATTAAGTTATCAGTTTAATCGCAAAAAAAGGAGCATCCCTCAGGTGCTCCTCTTTTATTATTTAAATTTTGGCAGTTCTATAAAATCATGAGTTTTGTTAGTAAAAAGATTAACCACTAGTGCCAAATCCGCCCCCTCCACCCATCCCAAAAGGTAGTTTAGTAAAGATAAAGTAAGTAATAGAGTAGGCGGCTAGAACGATAATTAAACCGATTATTGCTGCTTTTAAGGTTTTTGTTGCTTGTTTAACTTGCTCTTCATTGCCGCCGGCAGTCATCCATTTAAATCCAGATACTAAGGTAAGAGCAAGGAAAATTACGCCAAGTAAACTTAGAACAACTTGAATTACTCTGGCGACTAACTGTCCAACGGTAACTTCGCTTAAATTGCCGGTCATAGCGACTTCCGCAGTCATATCTTGCATCTGCGCTGGATTGTTTATCAAGGCTTGACCAAGAACCGGAGTAGCTATTAGCAATAACACTGGAAAAAGCAGCAGTGCGAATAAATATTTTTTTACGGCTAATAATTTTTTCATATTTATATAAGTTGAATTTCTTGAGAATACAGTTTTTAAATCCTTTCTATTTCGCTATCCTCCTAGAACAAGACGCGTGAAGATAAATTGCCAAATTGCCCAAGAAGATAAAGTGATAACCAATCCAATAATTGAAGCCTTAATTGTGGCCGTTGCTTTTTTAATTTTTTCATCATTACCCTCTGAAGTCATCCAAGTATAACCCGAAGAAACTATTAGGACAACGAAAATTATTCCGAGGATGCTAACGAAGGCGTTTATTACTAAGCCCACTATGCGACCGACTGACATGGTTCCGTCGGTAACAAATCCAGCTGGGCCAGCCACTGCTTTTAATCGCCCCATAATTCGATTATCGTTGCCATCGTCAGCAGAAGTAGTTGGTGGATTTACTTCAATGTTTTGAGCAGCCGTCATGGAAGCGAAGCTAAAAGCTGATACTAGTAATAAGGTGATTAAAAAATATTTTATAAACTTGATTGATTTTTTCATAACTAAGAAATTAGTTTACTAAAGACGAGAAGACACCTGCTATCCAGGAGCTGACAGCATAAGCGCCTAAAACGATAATAAGACCGATAACTAAAGACCAAATCTGTTGCTTGGCTTTGGTAATTTTTTCTTCATTTCCTCCAGCCCGCATCCAATTCTGTCCCGCAATAAACATTAGAAAGATAAAAACAGTTCCTAGAATACCTAATAGTATTCTTATAACAATGCTTAGATTTTTTTCGAGAGTATCCGTGGTTGAATAGCCAGTTTGACCGGCCATGTTATTGATGTTTGTGTTGTACTCGTTGACCTTAGAGGGCTTTAGGAGCTGGGCACTTGCCGGAATAACTGTCATGGCAAAGAAAGAAGAAGTAATTATTATCGCTGTTATTAGTAGCCAAATTCTTTGCATATGATATTAACTGAAGTAGCTGATTAAAAAATAACTGATGGCGTAAGCAGCTAAAGTAATGATTAGGCCAATAATGGAGTTAAGCAATGTGTTTTTAGCTTTGGTGACTTTTTCTTCATTGCCTTGAGCTATCATCCAATTGAAGCCAGCCAAAAGAGTGAGAGCAAAAAAGACAACTCCGACTAAACCTAGGCCGATAAAGATAACGCGAGCGATTATAGAGTCTACCGTTACTGAGCCTGCGCCGGTTTCAAAGCCAGCAACATCAGCAGTATGCCCTAGGCCGCTGGTTTCGATGAAATTGCCTTGCGCTAATGCGGCTTGCCCGTAAATAAAAAAAGACGCTAGCAAAAAAAACATTGCTAGATATTTCCAGGTAGTCTTTTGGAATAAGCGGTTCTTATTCATTTGTGGTTATTGAGATAAAATTTCTGAACCAATGAAGACGGTTATGGCGTAAGCGGAAAAAACGATAATCAGGCCGATAGTTGAGTTGATCAACATGCTTTTCGCTTTTACTACTTGTTGGTCGTTACCTTGAGCAGTCATCCAGAGTATGCCAGCATAAATCATGAGAATTAAAAATATTACCCCAACAAAAGATAGGGCAAGTCCGACGATTTGACCAGCTTTAGTCTGAAGAAAATTGTTATAATCTTGACCAACCTGGTTCTCGTAAGCTGTTATTTTTCCAGCAGTTTGGTTGAGCCCTTCAAGAGCACTTCCCCCTTGAGCCAAGCTGTTATGAGGAATGAGAATAAATAAAAAGCTCGCCAAAGCTAAGGAAAAAACTAAGGAAAATAATATTTTTTTCTTCATAGAATAAGGTTTTACACTGGCCTGGAAGCAATTTTTTGCTCCCAAACCAGTGATTCCCATACTAGGATGAGAACCACGTATCTACTAAGAAGTAGCGGAGGTAGCGTTGTAGATGGAGTTAATGACGAAGGTAGAAACAGCCCAAGCCGCTAGAACGATAGCCAAACCAATAATTCCGGCTCCCAATAATTTTTTCGCTTCTGCCACCTTATCTTCATTACCACCAGCAGTCATCCATTTGAAACCACCCATTAAGATGATGACAACTGCGATAACTCCCAAGAAACCGAGGGCGACATTGATGATGCGGCCAACCATTTCTCTAGGGTCTCCATTAGCCAAGGTGTTATCAAGTCCGGTTTGCACTGGGTCTAGTCCAAAGCGGTCAGTTTGAGCAGCAGCTGGCAAAGCAAACACCGGGATTAATAAGAAGGACAAGATAGCTAAAGACATTAAGTGTTTAGAAATTTTTTTCATGTTTTCACCCCCTTTCTTAAATATTAATAATTTTTATTTGATACTGTAATTATAACATAAGGATTTAAAATAAACAATAAGATTAGCCCAACAATTTTTTGTTATTTGCGTGGTAAAAAAAGTCAAAATTTTTTTCAGGTAGGACAAATTGATAACCTTATGTTAAAATAATGATAATTATATAAAAATTTATGCACCGTTAAATCCAGGGTCTCGTTAAGCCGATTGTTATAAAAAAATGAAAAAAATCAAATTTGTCAATATATTTTGGGCCTTATTTTATATCCTGCTCTTTGTCAGTCTGCTTAGAGGAGGATTTTCTTATCTTGATCCTGATTTCGGCTGGCATTTGAAATCCGGTCAAGAAATCAGTCAGAGCGGTCAAGTCCCCCGAATCAACCATTACAATTTTACTTATACCGGCAATTGGGTGAATCATGAATGGTTAAGTGACTGGGCGGCCTTTCAAATATATAATAATATTGGCTACGCTGCCCTAGTTGTTTTATTCGCGGCCCTGATTGTTTTGGTAATGATAATTTTGCAAATTTATTGGCGCCGACAACTACAAGACAAGTCTTTATTTTGGGTAGTCGCTGTTTTACAGCTGCTAGGAGTTCAGGCGGCTCTACCACATTTCGGCGTCAGAATGCAGGAGTTAGCACTATTATTTGTATTAATCACTTTAATAATAATCGCTCAGTACCAAAAGACGCGCAACTTTCGCTGGTTACTTATTCTTCCTCCGGGAATGTTTTTGTGGGCAAGTCTGCACGCTAGTTTCTTGCTTGGTTTTTTTCTAATGTTTTCTTGGCTGGGAATTAAAATAGGCGAAAGACTAATTCAAGATAATTTTCTTAATTGGAAACCAACCTTTTGGTTGCGCGAGCATTTAGTGACGGAAAATATTTTGGCTTGGCGACACTTAGTTCGCTTTTTTTATTTTATTATATTTTCTCTTGTTGCAACTTTGCTCACCCCTTATCGTTTAGAGCTTTATAGTTTTTTAAGTGGTTATCAAAATCGAGCATACTTATCTTTAATTCAAGAATGGTTACCGCAACATATCTTCCCTCTTCATTATGACCAACTAGCTTATTTAGCGCTAGGGTTAATAGCTTTGATTTTTTATTTTTACGAACGTTTAAAACGGAGGCATTCCTTGGATTGGTGGCAAATATTTTTAACTAGCGTCTTTTTATTTTTAAGTTGGCAATCGCGTCGTCATTTCCCTTTATTTCTAGTGGTTTCTTTTGGTTTGATGTTGGAAGTTTATAGTAATTTTTTTAAAGAAATAAAACCTGGCTATAAAAAATGGTTACAAGGATTAACGCTGGCCTGTTTAATTCTAGCAATCACTGCTAAAGCGATTACTGTTAAACAAATAACAGATCCATTTTCATCTTTCTGTCAAAAATATCCTTGCCAAGCCGTCGCCTTTTTACAAGAAAGTCCAGAATATCAAGAGCTGAACTTATTTAATAAATATTCTTGGGGAGGATTTTTAATATGGATTTGGCCGGAAAAGAAAATTTTTATTGATGGGCGTTTGCCTCAAGTAGAATTCGCTGGCCATACTTTTGTTGAAGAATATTTTTCATTTTTTCAAGAAGATGCCGATTTTGCTAGCAAGCTAGAAGCTTATGATATACAACTAGTATTGTTAGATGCCGAAAGTAAACCCTTGCAACTGAAGCGCTGGGAAAAATTCTTTTTTAATATTAAAGACGAAGATCTTCAGTCGCGCAATTACCTGCGTGATTATTTAGACAACTCTACTAGCTGGCAGACGGTCTACCAAGACAGAACTGCTAAAATATATTTATTAACTAAATAATATGCGCGTTGATTTTTGTATTCCAATCAAGAATGAGGCCAGGACTTTAGCGGAAAACTTGAATCGTTTAGCGGCCTACTTAGAAGGAGGGGCGCAAAATTACCAATGGCGCATAATTGGCGTTATTAATAATTCCACCGATGATTCTTTGGCTGTTTGTCAGCAATATGAAAAAATACTTCCTCTGCGGATAGTTTGTTTCACTGCGTCTGGGCCAGGAAAGGGCCGAGCTATTAAAGAAGGATGGCGGGCGAGTAATGCGGATATTTTAGCTTTCATGGACGCTGACTTAGCAGTCGGCTTAGAAGCGATTCCTGATTTGATAGATCCGATAATTAAACAAGAAGCAGATTTAGTTATTGGTTCTCGATTTTTACCTGGCGCTAAGGCTGAGCGGTCTCGGCGACGAGCCTGGGTTTCTAAAGGATACATCTTACTTTCGCGCTTTTTTATTGGACACAAGCTCACTGATATTCAATGTGGTTTTAAGGCGATTAGGCGGAAAAATTTTCTAAAAATTGAGCGATTTTTAAGAGATGATTTTTGGTTTTTGGATACAGAGCTCGCCGTAATCGCTGCTATTTCGGGAGCCAAGATTAAAGAGGTTCCTGTAAATTGGCAGGAGAACCGAACTAACAAGAATAAAAGCAGTATCAGGCTATGGCAAGATAGTTGCCACTTTATCATTAATCTGTGGCGCCTTCGCTTGAGATTGTCGGGTATTAAAAATTATTATAAAGATTTTTCTAACGATTAAAAAATGTTTCGGTAATGTTTTAGTTGGGCTTGATTATTTTTTAAATCAGCACAGACTACAATTAAATCAAAATGAATTTTTTCTATCGGCAACATCAAATTGACGGCATAAGATAAGGCCGCCTTTTTTAAATTAATTATTTGACGCTGATTGACAAGGGTGTCAGTGGTGGCAGTTTTTGAAGAGCAGCGAGTTTTAATTTCAAAAAAATAAAAAACGCTCTTCTTTCTGGCGATAATATCCAGTTCTTTTTTTCCGATACGAAAATTTCTAGCTATAATCTGATAGCCTTGGGATGATAAATAATTGATAGCACATTCTTCGCCGCGACGACCCAGGTTAATTTTTTCCATAAGAAATAAAACAAAAGCCTCGGTAAGGAGGCTTTTGTTAGGAATATGTCTTAGTTTACTTAAGGAAGATATTTCTTTCTTTCCCTTTCTGCCTCCAAGGCTTTTTTCTTGGCAGGTATTTCTTGAAAGCGCTTCACGATGAAGAAAATCCAAACACCCATGCCAATAAACCAAAAAGCAAGCCAGAATCTAGCTATAAAGAAAGGGATATTTTCGCGATTGAAAAATAGAAAGAGTAGGCCAAGTAAAAAATTAGTTAAAGAAAAGTTATAGATGCGTCCGTAAAGGCCGCGATAAATACCGCCGCGCTTTTTTAAGAGAATGGCCGTTACTCCAGCAAGAACAAATAAGATAATTAAACCGATAAGAACAGTAAATCCCAAGGGTGTTAATTGTTCAGGGTTAACTGAGAACCAGTATTCCCAAGTAAAGAAATTTTTCATATCGATGTTTTCTTTCAGCTTAATCCGGAGATTGGCAGCTGTAATTTATTTTATAATTTTTTCAGTAATAATCCGTAATGATAAGGACCGGCAGCAAATTCTTCTTTGATATCAAACCCCAGCCTAGTGACTGCGGCTTTTAAAGCATCTAGCTTTAGTCGTCTGTCGGGGGCGGGACCTAAAGGAGAATCATTATTGTTCCAGTCGACGATTAAAAGTTTCCCCCCTGTTTTAAGCATGCGGAAAGCCTCTCGGAGAATATCGGCGCGCTTATCTGATTGATGAAGGATGTTTATTAAGAGAGCGGCGTCTAATCCGCCCGCCTCTATCGCCGTACCTTTATAAATTTCTAAATTACTCCAAATTGGAATTATTTGAGGCAGGTTTTCTTTTAAGGCCCGTGTTTTGATTTCTGTTAAGGATGATTTTAAAATATCAACTGCATAAACCTTACCGTTACGCCCCACTAAGCGTGCAAGCGGGAAGGTAAAGAAACCAAAATTACCACAACCGAGCTCAGCAACTTTTTGCCGCTCTTCTATCGATATTTTATTCAAAATTCCAGCAATGTCAAATAGCACGGTTTTTTTGATCTCCATCATATACTTAATTTATGAATTTATTCTACTAATATTTGCCTAATTATTTTATTTTCCTGGCTATATTTCTTCTTAGCACTTATTTCTATAGTATTTATTCCTTTTTTTAGATCTATGAGCCGGGAAAACCCTCCTTGACTGTCGCCTAAAATTAATTCGCCGTTAATTTTAATTTCTGAATCCTTTTCCGCCCAGCCTGTAACTAAGATAGAGGTCTCAGTAATCATTAGATTACGATCCGGTTGCCAAACCTCTAATTGAGGCACAAGAATAATTTTATTGAAATAAAATAATAGAT
>CAYGLM010000015.1:11499-19539 GCA_964350915.1 uncultured Gammaproteobacteria bacterium
GCATTTCTTTTACCAGCAGATAATTCTTTCTCTATAGATAAAGCAAGCATATTAGAATTGCCAGTCCAATTAAGATATTTCTAATTATTTTAGGAAAGACAAGGAACTTGTGTTTCTTTAAAACTTTTTGTGAGAAAGGATTATTATCGGTTGCATCTGGAAGTTGATTTTCTAAAAAGTTTTTAATCATCAGCTTATCAGCACCTAAAAAATCAGCATATCTTTTTAGATAATTTCTCCCGTATAAACCAGCCGGCAAAGCATCAAAATCTTCAGCTTCAAGCGCTAAGAGATAGTCACGCCTAATTCTTAGTAGTCGAGAAGCATCGTCTAGGCTGATATTTTTTAGGTTGCGTGCACGCCGTAGCTCTTCCCCCAGTCCGCTAGCAGATACAATTTTTTTAGGTATGAATGAGACCATGCCCTTTGATTAGTTAGAAGAAGGGTTAGCGATTTCTCCATTAAAGACATAATTGCCGCCTGCTCCGATAGAGGAAGTAGCAAATCTGATTATCATCCAACTTGAGAAAACAATTAATAAGCCAATTAAGGAGGCGACGATTATTTTTTTTGCTTGAGCAATTTTGTCGCTAGAACCGGCAGAAATCATAAACATGATTCCACCGTAAACAAACATAATTAAAGTTAGAGAGCCGACTATGCCTAATATCCATTGAGCAATTGTTACTGCTAAAACAACAAAATCATTAACAGCATAGTCGCCGCAGTAAGTCGAGTTGTCCATACCAGAGCCGGCTGGAGCAGAACAATTAGGAGTAGTAGGGCCAGTTGCTTTAGGCACAAAACCAGTTGTGGATGTAGCGGCCGCATCCGGGACAATAGTAAGAGCAAAGACGCTAAAAACAAACATGATGCTTGCTAGAGTAATAATGGATAAAATCTTTTTTTTCATAAAACAGCTTTAATGGCAAAATAATTTTAATAAATCGTTTGCTGAATTTTGGCGGCGGTGTTGTTTACTAAGACTTGTATTTTATCTGCCGGGCTAGTGAGAGCAGCATCAATCATTTCTTTAAGGGCGGTCTCAGCGGCGAAGACGTTTTGTCCGCGATACCAACTGCGTGCAGTTAAGACCTGTTCTACGAAGACACCAATCTCATTATCGCTTTTCTGTGTATCAACTAACGCATACAAAGCTGTCGGTTTTTTTGCAACTTTTAAATATGAAGGCGCTTGCTCTGCCTTGGTCATAAATTGGATGAAATCCCAGGCCTCATTTTTATATTTACTTTTTTTAGAAACAGTCTCGACCCAGTAGTTAGCAAAATTTATTGTTGTACTACTTTCTATTTGAGGAAACTTAGCTACAGAAAAATTTAATTTAGGCGCCGCCGCTTTAATAGCGGGAATATGATAGGAATAACCGAACATCAACGCAAGATTACCGCTAGTGAACATTTCCAAAGAATTTCCTAATTCGCCATTCCAAGAGTAGGCTTCTTTGGCTGGGTTTGCAAATTCGGTATAGAAGCGTAAGGCTTCTAGGCCAGGGTTATAGCCAGTTAATCTAGCGAATTCAGGGATAAGATGAAAGGATACTCGACCTTGGTCGTTAATCATATTAGCGCCATTTTGCATCATCAGAAGAGTGAGGATATCAGTATGTCTTTCAATATTCGAGCTACCACCAAGAGCGATGCCTGATTGGATTAAGCCTCTTTTCGGATCTTGTTTGGTTAGTTTTTTAACTGCCTGTAGTAAGTCTCGGTTCCAATATTTAGGAGGCTCGCTTATGCCTGCATTATTTAAGAGGTCTTTGTTATAAAACATAGCTAAAGTATCAACGGAAAGGGGTAGGCCGTAAACTTTACCGTCTTCAAGAATTACATCTTTATTGACAGCGTCGACGAAGTTATCTCTTATTTCTCGAGTAGTCAAACTTCGGTTAGTTCGTAATTCTGGCACCACCTCTTTTTTGACTGTTCCTTTAACAATAGGATAGACCATGGTTGTAGTTTCCGGCATTGGCTCGATTTTGGTTTGATATTTTTTTACCCAGGTATTATGGATTGAGAAAATATCTGGGCCACGATCTTCCGCTAAAGCATTAAGTAATTCTTTTTCGTATTCATCGTAGCGCAGTCTGCGATACTGGATATTAACGTAGGGGTGAAGAGCCTTATAGTTTCTGATTATTTCTTCAAAAGCATCTGGGCCATCAAAGACTCGCCAGTAAACTAAAGTTATCGGTTGCATTGAGGCGGTCGTGGCTTTATCTTGAGTTTTACAGCCTAAACCGGAAGTCATCATCATGACAGCTAGCAAAAAAAGGATGGTGATTTTTTTGAACATATTTTTATTTTATTCTGACTCTATTATAACAAAAATACGCTAAGAGTTCCAACTATGAGCGCAAGCGATAATGTAGAGCTTCGGCAACATGACAAGCTTGAATTTGTTCCTGTTCTTCTAGATCAGCAATAGTTCTAGCAATTTTTAAGATTTTAAAGTACGACCTATTGGAAAGGTTTAATCTATTAGTAGCTGTTTGCAACAATTTTTGTCCGTCTTTTTCTAAGGGACAGAAGCTCTTTATTGCTTGACTGGAAAGGTAGGAATTTAAGGGGTATTTAAGAGACGCTAGGCGTCTTTTTTGATGTTCTCTAGCTTTGATTATCGCTTGGTTTATTAGAGAAGAATTTATTAATGTTGTTTCATCAGTTAATTCACTGTAGCTGATGTTTTCTACTTCAACCTGTAAATCAATACGGTCTAAGAGTGGACCAGAAATTTTGCGCCGATAATTATTAATTTTTTCTGGGCTACAGCAACAATCATGGCCACGTGCTCCCTTGAAGCCGCAAGGACAAGGATTCATTGCGGCGATTAAGATAAATCGAGCTGGTAAAATTAAGTTAAACCCCGCTCGATTAATTACAATGCGACCTGATTCTAAGGGTTGACGCAAGCTTTCTAGGGCAGGCCGCGAAAATTCAGGTAATTCGTCCAAAAATAAGATGCCCAGGTGAGCTAGAGTCACTTCGCCGGGCTGAAATCTTTGTCCACCACCAGTCAAAGCGGCGGCTGAAGCTTGATGATGAGGGGCACGGAAGGGTCTCTTTAATTGATAGGTGTCATTACCAGAAGATACTAGACTATAAATTTTGCGCAGTTCTAATTTTTCTTCAGCAGAAAGAGGTGGTAGCAATCCGGCTGCTGCTTGAGCTAAACTAGTTTTACCGCAACCAGGCGGTCCGTGAAAAAGAAGATTGTGACCACCAGCCACAGCAATGGCTAGGGCCCGCTTGGCCTGTGCCTGACCCTTTATTTCGTTGAGATTTATAATTTTTTCGGCATTTTCTTGAGTATTAACACAGTTTTTATCTTTTGAGCTTGGTGTTTTTAATTGATTTTTACCAGCCAGATGTTCGACTAAGTCGCGTAGATTACTAATGGGAAATATTTCCAAGCCCTCGACTAGAGCAGCTTCGGCGAAGTTTTCCGTTGGCAGAAACAGCTTTTTTAGTCCCAATCTTTTTGTTTCTGAAGCGATAGCAACAGCTCCTCTTATTGGGCGCACATCTCCAGACAAGGATAGTTCTCCCACGAATAGTGACGACGCTAAATCGTGTTTGAGTTTGTATTTAAGAGCGATAATGCTAAGAGCGATAGGCAGGTCGTAACTTGGCCCCATTTTCTTCAGCTCCGCCGGTGCTAAATTGACAGTTATTTTTCTTTTTGGAAATTCCCAGCCGCTATTAATAATCGCGCTCCTAACTCTTTCCTTGGCTTCCCCTACTGAAGTATCAGGTAGTCCGACAATAGCAATTTGCCCGAAATCACCACCACCTAAAGAAGCCTCAATTTCTACTAGAGCCGCTTCAATGCCGATGAGTGCAGCTGATAATATTTTACTAGCCATAAGCTTCGTATTATAAAAATAAAACTGCGCGCAAGCGGCAGTCTTATTATATATTAGAAGAGGTGAGAAATTATTAAATTTTAGATAATCATTTTTTATCCAGATTAATTTCATCAAGCTTGACGCTCAGAATTTGACTGACGCCATCAGCTTGCATAGTGACTCCATATAAAATGCTAGCGCGGCGCATAGAGGCACGGTTATGAGTGATGACAATGAATTGAGTTTTGTCAGATAAATCATCTAAGATTCTAGCTAGGCGCTCAGAATTAGATTCATCTAAAGCGGCATCAACTTCGTCTAGTACAACAAAAGGTGAGGGATTGGCGCTGATAATGGCACAGATAAGGGCGATGGCGGTTAAGGCACGCTCTCCGCCTGATAACATAGTAACGGATTGAATTTTTTTACCTGGAGGAACAGCTTGAATCTCGATGCCAGCTAGACCAACGGCATTATATTTTTTCAAGAACTTTATCTTCTTCATTTTTTCTTCCGCTGATCGCCTGAGCTCTGCTTCAGCGGGAGTTAGTCCTTGATATAGACCATCATTTTGACCATTACCATTTTTCAACTCTTCTTTTTCTAAATCCTCTATCATTACCTTTGACATTTTAGCAGCGCCGCCGCTGAAAAGAATCTGGAAATACTCGTTGAACTTTTCAGAAATAACTTTGAATTCCTGATCAAAGCGATATTTGATTGTAGAATCAAGTTCGTAGATTATCTGTTCTAATGATTTAATTGCCTGATTAAGGTCCTCGGTCTGGTTACTTAGAAAATCATAGCGAACTTTGGTTTCGTCATATTCCTTTTCAGTTTCTGGATCAATGCCGCCAATTTGTTCAAGTTGATTTTTACCATTAACAATTGCTTTTTGCCAGCGAGCCAAATCAGTCTCCGCGCCCTCAACACAATAGTCGCTGATTGCACCAATTTCTAGTTCATCATTTCTAATATTATTTTCTAAATCTTCCAGACGAGTTTCCTGGCGCGTTGCATTGACTTTAATTTCGTTTAAGCGCGCAGTCGTATCGCTAATTTCTTGCTGTAAGGATTGAATATCTTTTTGACAAGAAAACATTTCTGCTTTTTCCTTTTCTTTAGCTTGGTTTAATTTTTCTAATTCAGCGGAAAGAGCCTCTCCTTCTTGAGTTAGGCGAGTTAAAATTTTAACAATGTCCGCCTTTTCGTTTTCAATAGCTGAGGCATTGAACTTTGTTTGGCTCTTGGCTAGCTTATCTTTCAAGTCGCTTATTTCTTGCTCAGTTTTACTTTTTTTATCAGCTAATAACCTGACCCTTTCGCTAATAGCAGAATCTTTTAAACGACATTCCTGAATTTTTTCTAAGAGCACTCGTTTTTTTTCTTCTAGTTGTGGTGCACGATAAGATTCTTCTAAGCGCGCGGCTTCTTGAGATAATTCAGCTAGCCGACGACTGATAGCAAGTTTTTCCGTTTCTATTTTACTGGCATCAAATTTTATTTGCGCTTTTTCCAACTGGGAGCGGATGTCATTTAGTTCTTGTCCGGCCTGACGTTTTTTTTCTTCCCAGGTATTAATTTTTTCACGAACACCGGCTAAGCGCATTAATTCTTCATTGAGCCGATCATTTAATTTTTGCTTCTTTTCCGCTAGCTCGATGATATTTTTTTGAATGTCTTGGATCTTTTGCGAGTCTTCGTCGCTTTCCCCGGTTAAAGCAGCTTTGATTTGTGATTGGAATTCTTGTTTTGCTTCTTTAATTAGACGTCTAGTTTCTTCAAGGTCTGTAATTTTTTCTATTTGATCAAGTCGCGCAAGAAAAGCATCAACAGCTCTGCTGATTTCTTCGTTTTTACTGCCTGATTTCGCAGCGGCTTTAATTTTTTGATTAATAGCAACTAATTCTTTGTTGCTGGCGTCCATTTCTTGCTGGATAGAACGAATTTTTGTTCTTAGCTCTTCGCTTGATTGTTGATTTCCGTCTTCTTTTAAAGCAGCAATCTCTTTATCCAATTCCGTTAGCTGATTTGATAGCTCGGCTTTCCTATTATTTAACCAAGAAATGTCGAATTGACCCCGTGCTTCTAGCTGAGCTTCCATCACTGCTTCTAATTTGGCAAACTGGCGATTAAGACTGAAACGTTCTTCTTCTAATTTAGTTAACGAGCGCTTGATTTCTTCCGCGGTTGTTAAATCTTCATTAATTTCTTGGAGCTGAATCTTTAAAGCCTCTTCTTCCGTTTTGGGCCGGCTTTTTTCTAAAGAAGCAATTTCTAATACTAGCACTGTTAATTCTTTTTCAAGTTCACTTGCCTTATTGTTTAACCAGGAAACGTCAAATTGCCCCTGTGCTTCTAGTTGGTTTTCTAATTCCGCCTGTAGCTTGTCTAGTTTTTTTTGATATTGGCTTTTTTGATTTTCTAATTCTCGCCAGCGCGGTTGCAGTTCATTTATTTCTCGGGAATTATCGGTAGCGCGAATGCGATTTAATTCATCATTCAATTTTTCTAGACGTCTATCTTTTTCAGTTTTGATTTTTTCTAGTTCTAAGTATTTTTGGTTCAAGCTTTCTAGTTGACGATTAATATCTTGCCAGAGAAAACCATAATAATTGAGTTGGGTGCTTTTTAGTTCTTGTTCAATCTCTTCTCGTCGTTTAAGTTTGTCGACTTGGCGAGTTAAACTTTTTAGGCGCGGTCTAATTTCTGAAAGCAGCATATCTACTTGCTGTAGATTTTCATAGCTTGACTCTAATTTATTCAAAGCAGAGTCGCGCTTAATTTGAAATTGTTTAACACCGGTAGCCTCATCAAAAAAATCTTTTCTTTCCGCAGCAGAAGAATTTAAAAAATTTTCCACCATTCCCTGCCCGATGACGCTGTAAGTTTTCTGACCGAAATTTGCTTTTGCTAAAAGCATTTGAATGTCGGCTAGGCGCGCGCGCGAATTATTTAATAAGTATTCGCTTTCACCGCTACGATAGACGCGACGGGTAATTACGATTTCTGAACAGGTTGCTAAAATTTGGTCGAGATCATTTTTTGCTTCGGTTGTTTCATTACCATCATCACTGTTTTCACCATTTTTTTCTGAATCGACAATTTTTTCTTGTCGCTTCTCATATTGTTTGGTGATGCGATCTTCATTATTTAAAAACAAAGAAACTTCAGCTAAACCCAGCTGACTTTTTTTGTCAGAGCCCGAAAAGATAACATCTTCACTTTTTTTGCCGCGTAAAGTTTTCAGGCTTTGTTCTCCTAAAGCCCAGCGAACTGCATCGGCGATATTTGATTTTCCTGACCCGTTCGGACCAACGATAGCTGTTAAGCCGCGCTTTTGATCATCTATTAAGCCGGAAAAGATTAAGCGATTTTTATGGGCGAATGACTTAAAGCCCTGAATTTCTAATTTTTCTAAATACATAATAATAAAAAGTAAAAACGGCCCGAGGCCAAGTTCTGTTCCTATTATAAGTTAATTTATTGATTTTTAAAAGCTCATCGGCTAAGATAAACTAGAGATAAGAAAAAATATAAAATTATGATAATTTCTTTAAGCGGTGCTCATGGTTCTGGAAAAAGCACAATTGCTCAGAGGTTGGCTGAAGAATTAGGCTGGCCTCGTTATTATATGGGCGGTTTAAGGCGTGAAGCGGCCAAGGTACGCGGGCTTACTTTAGCGGAATATAATAAATTAGGCGAGGAGGACCCGGCGACTGACCGTGAGGTTGACGAATATCAAAAAAAATTGGGTGAAACAGAGGATAATTTTATTATTGAGGGCCGTACTTCATGGTATTTTATCCCACATTCTCTGAAAATCTATCTCGATGTCTCTGAAGAAGAAGGAAATAAGCGGGTTTTCGGTCATTTACAAGGCAAAAACGAGAGAAACGAGGATAAAGATATAGAAAGCGTTGAGGACGTGAAAGAGAGTATGCGTCGACGCTTAGCAAGTGATCGCCTCAGATATCGGAAGTATTATGATATTGATGTTAATGATGTAAAAAACTATGATTTTTATCTCGATACGAGTAATTTGACGATAGCCGAGGTTTATGAAAAAGTGCTAACTTTAGTTAAAGAAAAGCTCGCATCGACTAATGAAAGTGGCGACGCCCCAAACCTTGACACATCTAAAATTTAATTATAATATTAGACAAGATTATAAA
>CAYGLM010000016.1:0-534 GCA_964350915.1 uncultured Gammaproteobacteria bacterium
GTTTTTTGGTATTTACTTAATCCTTTAATTTTGTTCTTTATCTTATATTCAGTTCGCCAGGCTGCTTTTTCCGGTGAAGAAATACCTTTTTTCTCCCTTTATTTATTATTAGGAATTGCCGGCTTTAATTTCATGAAGTCGGTTATTACCGGAGCAATTGACGTCATTAGTTCTAATCCCGATTATATAAAATCTATTAATCGGGTCGCCCCCGAGTCTTTAGTCGTTTCTGTTGTTTTTCACTCATTTTTTTCTCATATTTTTGAATTTATTATGGTAATTGCCTTGTCTTTATATTTAGGAGCACCGCTCGTGGGATTACTTGCTTATCCGGTGGTATTGTTAATTTTTTCTTTGCTTCTTTTAGGCGTTGCCTTCATTTTTTCTTCCGTTGGCACCTATGTTAGCGATTTGAATAATATTTGGCTGATAGTTTCTCAATTATTATTATTAGCAACACCAATTTTTTACGTAATTTATCCCGGCAGCATTCTTTATTTCATTAATTTATTCAATCCTTTATTTTATTTTTTA
>CAYGLM010000016.1:544-10333 GCA_964350915.1 uncultured Gammaproteobacteria bacterium
GAAATTGTCAGACCGCTAGTGATTTATGGAAAGATGCCAGCAAATTTTTTGCTGTCGACTTTTTCCGGTTTCACTATAATTTATTTGGCTGTCGGAGTCGCTGTGTTTCGACATTTTAAAAAGAAGTTCGCTGAGCTTATTTAAGTATCTCTAAACTTATTTAAGCACTACTTAGTTAGGCATTTCTCATCTAGACTCCTATTCTATGGAAATCAAAAAAGACAGAAAAATCTTGGTTAATAATGTAGAGAAGAATTTTAAAATTGGATTTCAAAAAAGCGAAGGTGCTTTAGCACGTCTTTTGGCGGTTTTGTCTGGCAGGGAAGAGAAGAGAAATTTTAAGGTATTAGACGATATTTCCTTGCAGGTTTATTCCGGAGAAAATATTGGTTTAATTGGTAGCAATGGCTCAGGTAAAAGCACTTTGCTGCGAGCAATTGCCGGCATTTATCAGATTGATAAGGGGGTGATTGAAACGTCGGGCGAAGTAATTTATATGAATGGTTTCGGTCTTGGTTTAAAGCCGCGACTTACTATGCGCGATAATGTTTATTTAATCGGGTCAATAATGGGCCTGGGCGTTAAGGAAATCAAAGAAAATTTTCCAAAGATTGTGGAATTTTCCGAGCTTGAAGATTTTGTAGATACAAAAGTTTACCAATTTTCCAGTGGCATGCTTAATCGTCTTTGTTTTTCTACTACCATTCATTGTTTAGGACAAAGGCAACTGGAGATAATTCTGCTCGATGAAGTTTTTAACGCCGGCGGAGATATTGTTTTCCAAAATAAGGCTTTAGCAAAAATGGAGCAATTTTTAAGAGCTGGCGCGGCCGTAATAATGGTTAGTCATCAGCTTGATTTAATTCAAAAATATTGTCATCAAGCAATCTGGTTAGAAAACGGCAAAATAAAAAAGACTGGGTCGGCGCAAGAGGTGGTTAATGAATACTTAGCTGACAAGAATTAGTCTTGTAAAAAATTAAAGTTAGTTTTAAAAGATTGAGCTCTTATCAACTTTTTATCCAGCTTTTAATGATGCCGATTTTCCAGGCAAAATCCGAAACTATTTGGTACCAGGCTCTTTGCGGATGAGTTAATATCTGCCATAGAGCCCAAGGAATAAACAGAAAAAAATTTTTTATATCACGCGATTTTAAGCTCTCGTGATTTTTAAAGTTTTCTTGAAAAAAAGAATCATTCTGATGTTTTTTAATAATTGCCGCTAGATTATATCCTCTTTCCATTTGAGTTAGAAAAAGCTGTTTTAAAGAAGCGTCATGGCGATGTAAAATGAGAAGATTAGGCAGAAAAAATATTTTAATTCCTTCTTTCTTCGCCCTGATAAATAAATCCCAGTCTTCATAAGCGGAAAGAGTGCAATCAAATTTCAAACTTTTTAGCAGGGAGGATTGAATGGCGAAATTTTTTGTGTCTATGTGATCAATAAAATTTCCCTTTATTTTTGTAACTATAAATTCATAATCAGCCCTTTGCCTTTCTCTGCTCCAATAGTTTTCAATCACATCCTCTTGAAATCCCATCGCTGCTGGCGCTACTTGCTTAATTATCGGCTCAGTTATTTCAGCTAACCAGTGAGGTGGTACGATACAATCAGCATCTGTCATCGCAATTATTTCTCCAGACGCTATTTCAACCCCCGCGTTTCTAGCTACCCCGCGCCCTCTCTCGACTTCTTTTATACAGATAATATTATGATATTTTTCTTGGAATTTAGTGACTATGTCTTTAGTTTTATCATTTGAATTATTATCAACAATTATAATTTCATCGGTATTTTTAATTTGAGCAACTAAAGACGAAAGACAGGCGCCAATAGTTTTCTCCCCATTATACACCGGAACTATGATTGATATTTTTTTATCTGTGAAATTTTTCAAGAACTTTTTTTAATTATTTTTCTTTAATTCCCAAGATACTGAGCATAAAGGCAGAGAAGAAAGTTTGTGCTCCTAAAACTGATAGGGTAAGGGCAGCAATTGAACTCTTGGTTTCATTTAACGAGCCGAAACCGGATTTAATCCAATAAGAAAAAATAGAAAAATATATAATAATTCCGCTAAAGAAAATCAAGATTCCTAGAAAACCAGCCTTCTCAATAGTTAAATAGGTAAACATTTTTTCTAAACGAACTTCGCTGTCCCCTAGATGATTGATAGCGTATATTTTTGAAAATAACGCGAAGATGATTAATTGGTAGCCCAGGATTATCATTAAAGATAATAAAAATAAAGGGTGAAAATATAACTGTATACCAAATATTTCGGGGTTAAAAAAATAGAACCATAATGACAACAGTAGGCCGGTAGAAAAAAGTATTAATCCTGGAATAAGAAATAAAAATAGAGGAGAATAAATCAGAATGAAGCGTAAATGTCGCCAGCCGTCAGTAATTGTTCTTAGTTTAGATGAACCAAGTCGGCGTCGGTATTTAACTGGCACTTCTTTGATTACCAATTCTTTCTTACTCGCTTTTATAATCATCTCCGAAGCAAATTCCATGCCGCCGGCCCGTAAGCCTAGTTGATGATAGGTAGATTTTTTTAAGGCTCTGGCGCCACAGTGAATGTCTTTAATAGAAACTTTAAAAATAATTCTGACAAGAAAAGATAGAAAGGGGTTTCCCAGATATTTGTGAAGATGAGGCATGGCCTCGTTATCCATGCCGCCACTAAATCTATTTCCGATTACTAAATCCGCGCCTTTCTTTAACTCAAAAATAAATTTTTCTATTTCTAAAAAATCATAGGAATTATCAGCATCAGCCATGAATATATAGGAGCCACGGGCATTTTCTAGGCCACATAAATAAGCAAAGCCGTAGCCGCGATTTGGTTCTTCAATTACCTTCAACTCTGGAAAATCCGCCATTTTCTGCTGTATTATTTCCCGGCTGCGATCACTTGAGCCATTGTCTATTATTATCACCTCAGCTGATAGCTCATATTTCTTTACCGCACTTTGTATTTCGTTTAAGCAGGCAGGTAAAGCCGCCTCTTCGTTAAGACAAGGTAGTAAAATACTTATTTCCGGTGTTTCGTGATGATTATTATTTTTTAAATTCATACAAATGTAAGCCTTCTGAACTTTTATCTATAAAAATAAAATTTGGGCAATTGAAGGGGGGTAAATAAACATATTTAATATTATGCACTTCAGCTAAATAGTCCTTACCATAACAAGAAGCATCGACAAAAACCCATTCGTGCATCATAAAATTTGTAATCGTCGAACCTTTAGTAAGAACGGGGTAATTGTTAGTAGCTGCACCAATAACTAAGCCTTTCCAAGGCAAAGTAAAGAATCTTGTTTGCGAAATGTTACTAAAAATACGTAAATCATCATTACTTAAATAATTGTTAGCCGGTGCCTCTATTGGGGCCTGCCAGGGCCCGCTGTCAAATTGATAGATGAGGCGGATATTTTTCCAGCCCTCATAACGAGTATAAAAGAAGGAAGCTCCTAAGAAGAAGGCCAGAGTTATCATTGTTAATACATTAATTATTTGCTTCCTTTGCTCTTTTTTTAAATTTCTTTTTAATAACTCAAAAGCGCTACCTGCTCCGACGCCAAAAGCGACAATAGTAAGATATGAAGCAATCGCCGCGATGCGAGTGTAATCAATGGCAAGATAATATTTTGAAAAAGAATATACTAACCAGAAAATTAAACCGATGATAGTAGAGGCAAAAATTAAATACATCTTTTTTTGCCACATTTTAATTATCCCTAAAAATGCGAAGGGAAGCGTTAAGAGGGGAACAACCTGCCAGATAAAACGAGTGGGAATCGTCCCGTCGTAATTAACCCTGATGATGTTATTAGCAAATAAGACCAACAATTTAGAATAATTGTTAGGTTGTAAGACTAAAATTAAAAAAATTATTGCAGCTGTTATGAAATATAAAAGTACCGCTTCTTTTACTAATGATCTTAGATTTTTCTTGTTTCTTATTATTATTTCTAAGATTAAAACGGGAAGAACAAAGACTACTAAAGGAGGATAGAAAAGAAGTGTTAGTAAATTAGCGATAAAAAATAGGACACGGTTCTTTAACTGGTATGCCACTAATCCAGAGAAAAAAAGAATAGCACCTAGAATAAAAGGGAATAAATACCAAATTCCGGGCAACTTACTGCTGTTAACTATCCAGGGAACGACTAGCATGGCGATGATAGCGGGTAGCTCTTCTATTTTAGAAGATTTTAGTAAAACATATATTAGAAAACAAAGAAGAGTACCAGTGATAATAGATAAGGGCACGAATCCTAATAGAGGGTTGATTTGTGTTAATAAAAATATTTCTGCTAGAAAAGAGAAGAATGCCACGAAAATATTGGGAAAGTTATTATGTTCCTCGCCGTCAATTAGGGGGTTAGTTAAGGGCAGGGACTGAGTTTTGATGCTGTAATTAGTAAAAGCTACCCCGGCCCATTCATCAGCAAAATAGGGATATTTATAGGAAAAATTATGGACCGTTTCATGTCCGCGGATTGTATTAATCGTTCCGCTGTATAAAAAATGAACAGCAAATAATTGAAAAATAACAATTAGTAGGCCTAGTAGCAGGGGCCACTTGATAATAATTTTAAAATTGGCTTTTTTAAAATTCTTCAGCGCCCAAATAAGAATGGCAAGAAAAGCGACTAAATTGACAGTTATAATTACAGAGTAATTAAAGAATTGCCAAAATTGAGAAATTAAAGCTAATATTAAATGAAAAGATATGGAGGCAATTAGGATGGTCAAGAAGCCAATAAGTCTGTTTCGGAAATAAAAAATTAACCCGAAAGGAGTTATGATTAAAAATATTCCTAAAATTGAGAGAAGGGAGGTCGCCATGACCGATTAATTTAATTATTTTAGCCTCATCTTACTTTATTCTAGCAAGAAAAGGCTCAAAATAAAAGGTTTAATAGTGATTACAAAAGCAAGACAATATCGGCTAAACTTGCCCATTTTTTAAAAATGTTATATAATTAAGCATATAAATAAAAAAGAAAAATTAATAAGTTTAAAATTTATTTTTTGATTTTGAAAAATTAGTTTTTCACAATCAAACTGTTCTAAAACTATGGATAAGAAAAGCTATCTGTTTCTAGGCATTGCCGCTGTTGTCATTATTGCGGTGGTAATAATTCTAGCGACTGCTAATACAAATCAAGACAATCAAGGTGCGAATAACAATGCTCCTCAGAACGTAGTTACTGTGCCCAATGAACAAACAGGCGCGCCAGTAGTAGTTGAAATTCCAGAAAGAGCTATGGATAGCTCTGAGTTATCTGAAGTCGAGCTCGAAGCGATTCCTTTAAATGAGGAGGCGTTTATTACTTTCGGTCCTAATGGCCTAGAAACAACGACAATTAGAGCAAAAAATGGTGCTAGAGTGTTCCTTACTTTCTCGGCTACTGACGATAAAGAACACTTATTTTTGTTCGCTGACGAATCAATGGAAGCTATCTTAGTTATGTTTAGCAAGGCAGAAGGTCCAAAGTCAATTAATTTCCTTGCTCCTGGACCAGGTGTTTATGAATTCTCAGTAGACGATATTCATAAAGGACAGTTGATTGTAGAATAAGTTTTAGTTTCGATTACTGTTATTTAGCCGCCTGTTTTCAGGCGGCTTTTGTTATATTTTGATGATTTTTCTGCAAGATGATATAATAAATATAGATGCTAAGCAATTTAATTTGATAAGGTAATTATTGTCTTTATGACCAAGAAACAAAGAACCATGGTAATCGCCATGGGGGCGGCGATTATAATTTTGCTGATATTAATTTTAATTTGGGAGTTTAGACGTGATAGTAAACCGCAACCGCTTGTTCAGAATCAACCAGAAAATATTTATGTTCCTAGTAATGAGTCAGCGGTAACGGCGCCACGTGACTGGGAGGAGACTGAATTTAGAAAAGCTGTCCCGGTTGATGTTAAGGTTCCCGAGGTTGGAGAGTCTGTGCCAGAGAGTCTAAGGGAGATCATTGCTGTGCCGACTCATGTTGTTCAGAGTAATCAAGGGTCGGAAACTGACCTAAGAATTTTCACTATTCGTGGCGAGAATAATCGGTTTATACCCGAACAGATTATTGCGAATTATCGAGATACGGTCCATATTGAATTTACGGCCGTCGATAAGGATTATGATATTGTTTTATTGGGATATAATATGATGCAGCGTGCTAAGATGGGCGAAACCAAGGCTTTTGAATTCCAGGCTATTCAGGAAGGAAGATTCTTGTATTTCTGTGAATCGTGTGGGGGCGCAGAATCATCAGCTAAAGGAGAAATAATTATTGTTAGACAGCCATAATACAATAGAATTAAAAGTGGTCGGATAAAAATTTGAAACGGTTTGTTAAAAGTGTTATAATTACCAAAGATAATAATCCAATTTAAAAGAGGGGTTTTTCTATCTTTCTCTAATTTAAATAAAACTATGCAAAACAACAATTTGGCGAAATTAGCAACGATTATTTTGCTGATGATGATGGCCGGACTTTTCGTTTATTTCTATATCAGCCTGAATCGAGTTGATAAAAAACTTGTAGAAATTCAAGATAGTATGGTTCAGGACTCGGCTAGGATTCAGAGCATCGTTAATTTCTTTAACGCCAACATCAATGCGCAGACCAATAATTAATAATAAAAATACAAGAAGCACGGCGCGCCTGTCTTATCCCAGCCGCCGACTTGATAGTGATAATAATATGAAAAAAGAAATCGTTTTTCCGTTAGTGGTCGGAATTATTTTCGGCGCCTTAGTTATGATTTTCTGGCAATTTACTGCCCGCTTGAACAATCAGAATGTTCGTCTCGCTCAGCTGGAGCAGTTTGCCACCCAAAATGCCCAGACTGTTAACGAGATAATCGCTGTTATCAATAACGCGACCGCCCCTCAGGGAACCGGCACTCCAACCACTCCTAATCCTGTTCAATAATCTCTAGTTTTCAAGACTAAAAAGCCCTGTTTTTAGCAGGGCTTTTGTGTTATAATTAAAGTATTATGGATAAAAAAGAAGCCAAAAATAGAATAGATAAATTGAAGGCAGAAATTGATAAGCATCGCTATGATTATCATGTTTTGGATAAGGAGACGATTTCCCCGGCTGCTTTAGATAGCCTGAAAAACGAGCTTTTTCGCTTGGAAAACAAATATCCAGAATTAATTACGCCGGACTCGCCGACTCAGCGTGTGGCCGGTAAGCCTTTAGAAAAATTCGTTAAAGCGCGACATTCTCGCCCGATGATTTCCTTGTTTGATGCCTTTTCTGAAGAGGATATGCGCGGCTGGCAGGAGCGTAACGAAAATTATTTAAAACGTCCTTGGCAGGGAGAATATTATTGCGAACTGAAACTAGACGGCTTAGCAATTAGCTTGCGTTATGAAAATAGTGAACTTAAAGTTGCGGCTACTCGTGGCGATGGAAAAGTGGGAGAAAATGTAACTTCTAATATTAGGACGATAGCCAGTATTCCTTTGCGTTTACGTCAGCCGAAGTCAGCGGAATTTGAGGCGATGGGATTTTCGCTAGCAGAAAGACGCTTGATTGAGTCTTTGTTAAACGAGGGAACGATTGAAATTCGCGGTGAAGCGATTATGACTAAGAAAGTTTTCGCCGCCTTAAATAAACAATATGAACGCGCTGGCAAACCGCTTCTAGCAAATACTAGAAATGGCGTGGCCGGTTCTATTCGTCAGCTCGACTCGCGCATAACAGCAGAGAGAAAATTAGATTTTTATGCTTACGATCTTTTGCTGGGAGAGGCTGAAAGGGGAGAGGGAATAGCTAGCAAAGACAAGCTAGATAAGTTAGCACGATTATTAGGTTTTAAAGTTCTGAATGATAACATTGTTTGTGCGAATTTAGAACAGGTCTTTTCTTTTTATAAAAAAATAGAGGAGCGTCGAGAAAAATTGGATTTTGAAATTGATGGTGTGGTTGTTAAGGCTAACGATTTAAAGCTTTGGCCGCTTTTGGGGATAGTCGGCAAGGCGCCGCGTTATATGATGGCCTATAAATTTTCTGCTGAGCAGGCGACGACTAAAATATTAGATATAGTTTGGCAAGTCGGACGCACTGGCGCCTTAACGCCGACAGCAGTTTTGGAGCCGGTTAGTGTTGGCGGAGCGACTATCAGCCGTTCGACTTTACATAATTTTGATGAGATTGAGCGCCTTGGTTTGCGTCTTGGCGATACCGTGGTTATTGAGCGCTCCGGCGATGTTATTCCTAAAGTAATTTCTGTTTTAAAAGACTTACGCTCTGGCCAAGAAAAAAAAATAGCACCGCCGGCAACTTGTCCGATGTGTGCTGGTAAAGTCGAGCAGGTTAGCGGGGAAGTCGCTTATCGTTGTGTTAATAAGCATTGCTATGCGGTTAGTTTGCGCCGCCTTATTCACTTTGTTTCGAAAGGAGCAGCGGACTTTGATGGGCTTGGGCCAAAATTAATAGAACAATTTTTAACTTCTGGCTTGATTAAAGACGCGGCTGATTTGTATTTAATAAAGAAGCCGGATTTACTGAGCTTAGAAAGATTTGCGGAAAAGAAAGCGGATAACGTTATTGCCCTTATCGCCGCCAAGCGTCATTTGGATGTCGCGCGCTTTATTTTCGCTCTCGGCATTAGACATGTGGGAGAAGAGACGGCCACTTTGTTGGCGCTAGATTTTTTTAGGGATAAAAAAATAGCGCCTATTTGGCAGAGGCTGAAAGAGGGTAGGCAGGAAGATTTTGCCATAAATTATTTAAAAGAATATTTTAGCGCTAAGAACGAAGATTATTTTTCTAGCGCAGCCGGTATCGGACCCGTTGTCGCCAAGAGTATTTACGATTTTTGGCACGATGAGAAAAATTTGCAGTTGCTTGATAAATTTGAGCAAAGTGGCGTTGTTTTAGATATAGAGGCATTGCGAGGCGTCAGGAATGCCTCGCGAGGCGTTAATAATAATTCGCGAGGCGCAAAGCATGCTTCTACAACCGCGACTCGAACTGGCCGGTTGGATTTAAGTGGGAAGATTTTTGTGCTTACTGGAACTTTAAGTAGTTTGACACGCCAAGAGGCAAAAGATACAATAAAAACGTTAGGTGGACGCGTTAAAGAGAGCGTTGTTAAGGATACAGACTACTTGGTTTATGGTGCTGATCCTGGCTCTAAATATGATAAAGCGCGACAACTGGGGGTTAAAACTCTGGATGAGAATGAATTTCGGAGTTTAATAGCTTAAGTTTAAAATTTTTAAATATCATGCAACTTACTAAAGCAGAAATCCAACACATCGCTGAATTATCCCGCTTAGAATTAAGTGAGGCAGAAACAGAACAATATCGAGCAGAACTCGGCTCTATTTTAGAATACGTTAAAATGTTGGAAGAAGTTGATACTAAAAAAATCGAAGCAACTGCGCAGGTGAGCGGCTTGATGGATGTTTTTCGTCCGGATGAAGTTCGTGATTGGGAGCAGGACGAAATTGATTTGGCCTTGGGGCAGGGAGATAGACAAAATGGAAGCTTGAAAGTAAAACGTGTTTTGTAAATTAGAATCATTCGGACTTGAAATATGAAATTAAATGAACTGACAATTAAAGAAGCGCGCACCAAGTTAGATAAAGGGGAGATAACTTCTTTAGAACTTACCGAAGCTTGTTTGCGGCAAATTGAGAAGATGGATAAAGATATTCATGCCTGTCTTTCAGTTTGCGCGGACGAAGCACGAACAGAAGCGAAAAAAGCGGATGAGCGCCTGCAGCAAGGTGAGCGCGGGACATTACT
>CAYGLM010000016.1:10433-16666 GCA_964350915.1 uncultured Gammaproteobacteria bacterium
CTGACGCCGGCTTGGTTATGGGCGTAATCGCTGGTCAGGATGAGCGCGACGCTACTAGCGCGCCAGCTGTCCATATTCAGGAAAGCAAGCGCTTACAGAAACATAATTTTAATACCAATACTCTGGCGGGTTTACGCATCGGCCTACCTAAGGAATTCTTTGCCAAAGATTTAAATAAGGCAGTCAAGGATCGGATAGAAGTTGTAGCAGCTAAACTAAAAGAACTCGGCGCTAAAATTGTTGATATTAGTCTGCCTTATACTAAATATGGCATCCCCGTATATTATATAATTACCCCTTCAGAAATTAGTTCCAATCTCGCTCGCTTTGATGGTATTGGTTGGGGACTAAAAAAAGAAGAAGCGGCTAATTTACAAGAATTTTATAAGAAAAGTCGCGGTGCGGGTTTTGGACCAGAGGCCAAGCGTCGCATTATGCTTGGCACCTACGCACTGTCCGCAGGTTATTATGATGCTTATTATAAAAAAGCGCAGGCAGTTAGGACTTTAATTATTGAAGATTTTAATCAGGCCTTTCGCCAAGTAGATTTGATTTTAACGCCGACTTCGCCGCATGTTGCTTTTAAAATAGGAGAGCAGGCTAACGATGTTTTAGCAATGTATTTGGAAGATATTTTCGTGACCGGTGCTTCTTTGGC
Source organism: uncultured Gammaproteobacteria bacterium (assembly GCA_964350915.1). Lineage (GTDB taxonomy): Bacteria > Patescibacteriota > Patescibacteriia > Patescibacteriales > UBA12465 > UBA12465. Next base: position 11,092 of record CAYGLM010000016.1, read on the forward strand.
CGGCTTACCCGCAATTTCTTTTCCGGCCGGAACAGTTTCTGTCGAAGAGGCTAATGAGATGAAAGAAGGTGATCAGGCGAAAGAAGGCAAGCAGTTGCCAATTGGCGCTCAGTTAATTGCTCCACGCTTTTTTGAAGAAGAGCTGCTTAGCGTTGCGATGAAATTAGAAAATTTTAGTTAGAAATATAAAAACAAAAATATGTTGAAGACAGTCAAACCAGCTATTTATCTAGCCGTTATCATCTTGATTATCGCGGCTGTTGGCCTGGCCCTGATTGCATCTCGTACTAAATCTCCAGCGCCGGCCAGGCAGGCGCAGAATTTTCAACCGATAGAGGGCGCTCAGGCGAATAGTTATGAAGCAGTCGCAGGTATCGGTGATGTTAAAAGTGGCGATTTGGTTATCGGTTCAGAACAGGCCACGCTTAAAATTTTAGTTTATGAAGACTATGCTAATGTTTTCAGTGCAGAGTTAGCAGCCACACTTGAGCAGCTAGTTTCTGAATATGATGGCAAAATAGCTTTGATTGTCAGACCTTTCGTTTTACTTGGCTCTAGTGATTCTCAGGCAGCGGCGAAAGCTTTCTTGTGTAGCCAAGAAAATGGTAAGGGACAAGCAGCTAGAGAGAGGTTATTTGAGTTAATAAATAATGGAGGGCTAAGCGAGGGCTGGGAAATGGCTTTAGCAAAAGATTTGAAAATTAATGAAGGAAAATTTGCTGCCTGCTTGACTAATCAAGACAAATCAGTAAAATTAGAGGAAGCGACGCAGGAAGCTAGACGCAATTTAGTGCTCGGTGCACCGACTATGTTGGTTGGCGATGAATTAATTTTAGGAGCTCGACCTTATGCTGATTTCATAGATTCTAATGGCGATGCGGTTGAAGGCTTGAAGACAGTGGTTGCAAGAAAGTTGGGAGCTAATGCGCAGTAGAGTAAGATAAAAAAGAAAAATATAAAAAGAGCGGCTTAAAGTAAGGTATAAAAGAAAAAAATATAAAGAGCGGCTAGCCCGCTCTTTAGATAGGAGAGTTCGCATAGTGGTCGAGTGCGCTCGCTTGGAAAGCGAGTAAGGTGTCAAAGCCTTCGAGGGTTCGAATCCCTCACTCTCCGCCAAGACAAGAACCTGACCTGCGTCAGGTTCTTGTCTTGTAGAAGACAGGAAAGGGGATTCGAATGCCGGAGCGATGTGTGAGCGTAGCGAACACCGCGAGGCCGGGTCGGGGCGCTTAGCGAGCAACGAGCGGAGCGAGGAAGCGAGGCTTAGCGACCGTGACCGAATCCCTCACTCTCCGCCAAGAAAAAATAGGCTAAATTTAGCCTGTTTTTATTATAAGATTGACAAAATTATTTAAGTATGCTATAATATATATAGTGAGTATGGTTCATCGATTGCCCCGCATTTATTTGCTGGGCTATTTTTTTATATTTTTTTAGCGCCGAGTCTATGTGTTTTTAGCGCCAAGTCTATGTTTTTTTAGCGCCAAGTCTATGTTTTTTTAGCGCCAGGATTATATTAATTTAACGCCAGGATTCATTTTTGTTCTTACTTATTTTGCTATAAAACTTTGGATTGAATTTTTTAATTAGTAGTCCGAGGCGTCCGATTTGGCGGTCAATAAATAACAAGACTGAACGTGGATTTTTTTTAAAATATAGAAAAGTTAGATATCTTTTTAATTCTTTATCGCTTATTATTTTCTCAGCCGCAGGGCGATTTTTTAAATCTATTTCTTCTGCTTTCTTTAAATTTTCTTGCCATTCCTGATAAAAAACACTTTCTGGTTTCCAGGGCTTAACTTTCCAGCCGAAATGAACGATAAAATATAAAGCCTGATGAGATTTTAAGCCATATAAATCACGCATATCATCTAGGTTGCAATTATAAACTATTGGTAACGGTTGCCAATTATTGTAAAAAAATAGATTCAAAATTGATTCCTCGCCCAGCATACTTGACCGTTTATACTTTTGATATATGGACATAATTTTAGAAAAAGTATCTGGCTGAATTAGGTCAGTGTTAAAAGCAAAAATACCACTACAGAGACAATCTTTTTTAAGATTGTATTTTTTGTTTAGTTCTAACTCCTGAATAATTTTTTTGTCTTTAGTAAATTGTCCGGCCAGATTAAAATGTTCTACTGTTGGCGCACTAAAACCGGATACGTTTAATAACCTGTCTAGCGAAGCCCGGACGATGATGTCGGCATCTAAAAAAACTACAGTATCCCATTTTTTAAAGTATTCTTTAAAGAGATAAAATTTTGATAATACTACCGTTGGATAATTTCCCGGTCCCGTATCTGGCCCCAAAGCTTTTGTTTTATAAATTTTAATACCCTTGTTGCGAAACCAGATTAATTTTTCTTCGCTTACCTCGTGAGCCAATAATAAGTAGTCGCCTGTCCAGCCAGCGTTAAAATAAATAGAAGAAAAGAGCTGCTTTACCTGATCAATAAAACCGTCATTAGCGAGTCCGACTATTAAATTTTTATGATTGTTTGCCATTATTTGGTTTGATTAACTTGTACAGTTTAGGAAAATATTTATTAATAATTTTTCCCAGGCGCCCAATTTGCCTATCAAGCAATAAATAAATTCGGCGCGGCCAGTGATTGCGCTTTAATCGTCGATTGAATTTTTTTATCTCCTCTGCGCTTATTTCTTTAGTAGCGGACAAGCGATTGCTTAAATCAATCTTATCAGCTTTTTTTAAATTTTCCAGCCAGAGCGGGTAATAGGGGCTGGCCTCGTCCCAGGGTTTTTTTGACCATCCGCAATGAATAACCGCAGCTACGTTTTGCTCTGGCTTTAAGCCGTAATATTCTCTAATATAGTTTGGGTCAAGATTGTAGCTAACTGGTATTTCACTCCAGTTCTGATAAAAATAGAGATTTAAGATTGGTTCATCTCCGTAAAGACCGATAGTCTTATAGCGCCGGTAAAGAGCTATTAAGGTGTCCAGAGTATCAGGTTTAATAATACTAGTATCAAACACAAAGACGCCAGAATTAAAAGCGGGCGCAGATAAATTATAATTCTTTGTCAGCTGAGTTTTTTCTAGTAATTGCTTATCTTGGCTGAATTCATTGCGCAAGCAAAAATTTGCTATTTTTAAGGCATTAAAACCAGTTAGATTTAATAGCGGATTTAAGGAGGCGGTTACAATAATGTCAGAATCAAGAAAAATAATTTTATCCCACTTTTTAAAATAATCAGTAAAAAGATAAAATTCTGATAAGAGCAGGGGTGGAAATTTTCTTTCTTGATATTTAAAAGAATCCGTCTCGATTAATGGAGGGGAGTAGACGATGATTCCTTTTTCTTCAAACCAGGCTTTCGTTTCAGCCTTAAGGCCGTCATCAGTAATAAGTAAATAATCTCCTTCCCAGCCGGAATTAAAGTACAGGGAAGAGAAGAGTTGCTTAGCGGTATCAGCATAATTATTATCCGCTAGCGTGACTATTAAATTTTTATTTTTATTTTCCACTTTTTTTGAGGCTAATTTTCTGATATAGCTTGGGATTAGTTTTTTTCAGGTATAAACCCAAGAGTCCCAGGCGGCGATCGAAAGAGGCGATAAATATTTTAAATAATAATTTACCAGCTCTAAATAAGGGCGCTCTAATTCTTTTTCTTTTTAAGTAATCTAAATATTGACTTAGCTCCTCAGGATTAATAGCAGCCGCTTGCCGAGCCGGGGAATTAAAATTTATTTTTTCAAAACTTGCTAAGTTATCAAGCCAAACTTGATGGAAGTCATTGTTTTTTTCCCAGGGTTTTTTAAAACAGAAAAAATGGTAAATAATCGGTAAGTTATTTTTAGGCTTGATATTATAATTCCAAAGCATGTAGGATGGATTAAAATTATAAATAACCGGTAATTGTTGCCACTGTTTATAAAAAAAGAGATTGAGAGTGGATTCTTCGCTAAATTGTAAAGCTGACTTATTTTTCTGGTAAAGAGCGAAGAGATTATTAAAAGTATCGGGCTGAATCAAGTCGGTTTTAAAGACAAGGATGCCCGTCGTAAAAGCTGCTTGCTTTAAATCATGATTCGTAGTTAATTCTAATTTTTGTAAAATTTGTTTATCACTAATAAGCTCATTTCTTAACTTAAAGCCCTCAGCTTTAGGAGCGTTAAATCCTGACAAGTTGGTTAATTCTTGTAAAGAGCCATTAATAATAATATCAGCATCTAAAAAAATAATCGTATCCCATTTTTTAAAGTATTCCTTAAATAAATAGAATTTAGAAAGTACTATCGGCTGATAACCACCTAGACTCGGATCAGTATCCAATAATTTAGTTTTATATATCTTAACCCCTTTATTTTTAAAAGAATTTATATTTTTGTCGCTAAGATCCTGGGCTAGCAGTAAATAATCACCACTCCAGCCAGCTTGAAGATAGGCACTAGCAAAAAGCTGCCTGGCTTGATCGGCGTAAACATCATTGGCTAGAGTAACGATTAAATTCCTTTTCTTATTTATCATTCTTTTTAAGGCTTATTGAGCGATATATTCTCGGATATTTTTTCTTGATTAATAAGCCGAGCCGTCCTAGTAAATTATTAATTAAGGTTATGCCACTTATCAGTTTTGCTAATCGTTGAGCTTTCTTAATTTTTATATATCTTAGATATTTTTTTTCCTCAGTTAGACTAATTATTTTTTTAGCCGCTGGTCTATTTTGTAAATTAATATCTTCTGCTTTCTTTAAATTATCTCGCCAAGTTTCATAATACGGACTTTCAATTTGCCAGGGCTTGGGCCAGTGAAAAAAATGATAAATAAATGGTTGAATACTTTCAGTTTTAATCCCGTAATAACTATTTAGATAGTGAGGATTAAAATTATACAAATCGTGAAGTTTATGCCATTTTTTGTAAAAGAATAAATTTAACACCGATTCTTCTCCGTATATACAAGCTTCTTTATTTTTTTGATATACGTCTAATAGCTCGGTAAAAGTATTCGCCTTTATGATGTTAGTGTTAAAAGATATTATACCCGCACAAAAAGCCAAGGAGTCTAGATTATATTTCTTATTTAAATCTAATTCTTTGATTATTGCTTTATCTTTAGTAAATTCATCTTTTAATTTGAAAGTTTCTGCTTTAGCGGCACAAAACCCGGGGATTATAAGTAATTCGTCCAAAGAAGCATTTATTATAATATCGGCATCAACGAAGGTTACTGTGTCCCATTTTTTAAAATATTCTTGGAAGAGATATAGTTTAGATAAAATTAAGGGGGGGTATTTTCTAGTTTCAGAAAAAGTAGTAGTGTCTATTAAATCGGGAGCGTAAACTATGATGCCTTTATTTTTGAACCAATTTTTATCTTCAGCACTTAAGCTATAATCGGTTAATAATAAATAATCCCCTGGCCAACCAGCTGTAAAATAAACAGAAGAAAATAACTGCTTTGCTGGATTGATATAATTTTTATCAGTAGCAGTAACGATTAAATTTTTTTTATTATCGCCCATTTTTCTTATAAAAATTAATAGTTTTTTGTAAGCCAGTTTCGAGGGGGGTTAGTTTAAAATCTAATAAAGTTTTCATTTC
>CAYGLM010000017.1:0-16590 GCA_964350915.1 uncultured Gammaproteobacteria bacterium
AAATTTTCACCATAATTAGCCATTCTAGTTCGAAAGCAGTCCAGCCAGGAGAGCACAGATTGACAAAAAAGTGTACCTATGGTATACTTTTTTGATACTTAAAATTATTGTATAATTTTTTAAAAGTTTAATGATTGTCGAAACTTAATAATTTACAAAATGAAAAGAAATTTGATGTTTTTATTGATCACATTTTTATGTCTTTCTGCCTGCGGGCAAATTGAAATTGAAGCACCACAGTTGGAAAGCGGTGAATTCCTTTTAGAGGTTGAGTATAGCAAGTCAGTAGCTGAAACAGTCAATGATATAAAATTCGGTTATGTTGATAAAGCAATAACTGATAATTATGACATCTATGAAAATCAGCGCGTAAATCAAAGCAAAGCCACGGTTACTGCCGCAATGGTGACCCTTAATAAGGAAATTTCAAGCACCGAAGCTAAAGATTTGCTTGCAAAAGATGGGAGATATAGAGGTGCAAATATCTATGAATTATTGGCATTAAGTCAGCAGTTTGAGCATCCGTATTTTAATTGCTATTACGAGGGCCCTAAGGTCATAGATATTGGAAATGGCTTAAAGAGGCTAGATTACACTTTAAAATCAGAATCCGACATTAGGTATACTAGTCTCGTATTTGCTTTAGGTTCTGGAATTTGGGACCTCAAGTCACTACCAGGATGGTCGCCCTGGGTAACTGCCTTTATCTATGATAGAGACATCAGAACTCTTGAGATAAAGCAAGAATTTCCTCGTAAAGAAATTAAAAACGATTTTAATTTCTATTCTTCGCATGTTTTCCTGGTCATAAGAAAATGAAAATGGCCTAACAAGTCACAAGATCTAATTTTTATCATAGTTAGCCCCTGAAATAATTGGGGCTTTTTTATTTATTATATTACCCCCGGGTCGAATCTTAGCACTATATTTAAAGAAATATATTTGCTAACAGCTTTTGCCTATTTAAAAAGTTTGTGTTATTATAATTGTTATATTTATAATTAACCATAAAAAATATGGCCCTTAAGCCCCATAGAGTCGGAAGAAGAAAGGCTAGTAAATCTCGCAAAACAGTCAAGCGCCTAGAAGTTAAGCGGGTTATGTTAGAAGACAAAGCTAAAAAGAAAGGTAGTAAAAAGGTGGCAAAAAAATAATTTATAATATTATTTTAGTCAAAACCATCGTCTCTAAGAGAAATCCTTTGATTGCGAAGGATTTTTCTTTTGTTTAAAACATTTTAGTTATGCCCATCAGTTATGCCCAAACTCCGAGCGATTGATAACCATATAAAAAACTCAGTGTTAACTGAGTTTTATATAATTCATGGTATTTAATACTTAGGAGCAGCTTCCGGGAGTGGTGATGATAGTAACTTCTTTAAAACCAGCTGTCTTAAAGAGTATGGTTAACTGCTGAATTGCGCTTCTATTGGCTTCATCTAAAATCCCGCCCTCACAGGCCGCCTGGCGGATTTCTCCTTCAGCCAATTGTCTCGCAGTTGCCTCTAAATTTAAGTCGCCTTTAGTCAGTAAGCCGCGATCACGATCGTAGACTCTGGTTGAGTTATTGTCTAAAATGGTTTCCAAGATTTGCGGGGCCGGTAGTTTAATAACGATAGAGTCACCGCTTCCAGAAAAATTCTCGGGTTTCATGGTCGATAGGTCTAAGCCGGCAATTACTTTACCGTGTGCTACGAGTAAAAGCTTGTCGCCGAAGAAAAATTCTCTTAATTTATCGTAATCCGTGCTGACTTCAATGATTTTGTCAACGCTGAAAGAGGTGGTTTCAAAGCGCGATAATGTCTCTATTTGTTTAATAATAGCGGCACGATCGGGTCCAAAACGATATTCTGGACTTTTTAATATACTTCGCCCGACAAAATACAAAACAGTTATCAAAATAAGGACTAAAATCGAGATAATTAAGTATTTTTTCATATAGCTATATTATAGGCAGTTTTGCGTGTTATTGCAATCTGCACTCAATTTAATCACAATTCTCAAAAATCTATGTTATAATAATAAATAGCTTATAATTAAGATTTAAAACTATGAAAAAAAGCATCATTATTTTGGTTGCCATCGTGGTGGCTGTGGCCATCTTCTGGTTACTTAAAGACAACAAGCAAAGCGAGCCGCAAAACTACGCCATTGATTCCTATGAGGCCTGTGTTGCTGCTGGTTATCCAGTCATGGAAAGTTATCCTGAGCAATGCGCGACTCCTGAGGGGCAATCTTTTACCCGTGATATTTCGGGCGAAGTTGGTGAGAATGGTGAAATAATTGATAACGGTGAAGTTGGTGATAATGATAACGGTGAAATTAATATTTCTCTAGCTGACATTTGCGCAGAAGCTGGCGGTACTTGGCTAGCAGATTTCAGTGAATGCGAATATGTTGATGAGGGTTGGTGCACCGCTAATGGCGGAATCTATAACGAATGTGAATCCGCTTGCCGCAATAATCCTGAGGCAGAAATGTGTACTCAGCAGTGCGTTCAAGTTTGCGCTTTTAGGTAAACAGAATTTTTAGTAAACAGATTTAAAGAGGGTGAAATAAGAAAAGATACTATGAAACAAGAATTAAATAGCGCTGTCGGCTATCAAGAGGGAGCAATTGTCAGCAAGGAAATTATGAAATCAGATGCTGGCACGATTACTTTATTTGCTTTTTCCGCCGGACAAGGACTGAGTGAACATACGGCCCCTTTTAATGCTTTTGTTCACATTCTTGACGGGGAAGCGATGGTTAGTATTAGTGGCGAAGAGCAGACAGTGGTCGCTGGAGAAATAATTATTTTACCAGCTAATAAACCACACGCTCTTAGAGCGGATAAAGCCTTTAAAATGCTTTTAGTTATGATTAGAGGGTAAAGGTTTGCGGATAGCAGATGTTAAGGTGAAAAGATATATTTAAAAAGAGGTCTGAGAAAGGCCTCTTTTTTGTTGAATTTAATCGTTTCCCAAATTACTCTTGACCGTATTTTTAATTAAGTTTATAATATCAATATAAATTGATATCAATATAAATTAGTATTTATGAAAGCTCAATGTTGCGCCAATAAACAACTGACTCAAGCTTTCGCCGATTTGGCGAAATTCCTGCGTATCATCGGCGATGATAATCGCTTAAAGATTCTTTGTCTTTTAAAAGACAAAGAGTTGTATGTAGACGAATTAGCTTCTCGATTAGATTTAGCTCAGAATCTAGTTTCTAGTCATTTGCGGGTGATGTTAGACTTCGATTTGATACTAGCAAGAAGAGAGGGTAAGAAAAATTACTATACAGCTCATAAAGCAAAATTTCAAAAATATAATTCATTATTAACTAGTTTTCTTAAAAACTATGAATAGCAAGAACGTTAAAATGCAAATTCTTGGCTCCGGCTGCCCTAATTGTAATAAGTTGTTGGAATTAACGCGGCAAGCAGTTTGGGAAATGAAAATTGATGCTGAGATAGCTTACATCACTGACATCAATCAAATGATAGCTATGGGTATTATGTCTACGCCGGCTTTAGCGATTAATAATCGCCCCGTTGTCAGCGGTCGCGTGCCGGATTTAGAAGATTTGAAGAAAATCATTACGGAGAACGTATAAGTTATGAATAATAAAGAAATAAAAATTGGATTTTTGCTGTTGGGCATATTTTTATTATTCTATTTTCTGCCCGTGCAATCATTATTATTTACCGGTGCAATTTTTTCCGGTTTATCTTTGTTGCATGAATACGCTCGCGAACATGTTTTAACTTGTTTATTGCCAGCTTTTTTCATTGCCGGCGCGATTTCTGTTTTCATTAAAAAAGACGTAGTTTTAAAATATTTAGGAGGAAAAGCAAAAAAGATTGTCTCTTATTCAATTGCCTCAGTTTCTGGCGCCATCCTAGCAGTTTGTTCCTGTACTATTTTGCCGCTTTTTGCGGGAATTAGAAAGCGTGGCGCCGGCCTTGGTCCAGCTGTAACCTTTCTTTTTTCCGGACCCGCAATCAACATTGCTGCGATTTTCCTGACGATGTCGGTTTTAGGAATAGAAATTGGTTCGGCCAGAATAATTGCCGCTATTTTACTTTCGATTTTAGTTGGCGTATCGATGCAATTAATTTTCCAGGAAAAGACGGAAGCGGGCGAGTTATTTATTCCCGAAGATAATAAAGAGAAAAAAAATCAAACACTGACCGTAGTATTTATGCTAGCGATGGTCGGTGTTTTAGTGGTCAATGGTTTGCAGATTGATATTTTTTGGAAATATCTTTTGATGGGGCCTCTTGTTTTAGTTGCAACCTTGATACCAGTTTTCGCCTTCAAGAAAGAAGCAAATAGGGAATGGTTGAGAGAGACTTGGTCTTTTGCCAAAATACTTTTACCCCTACTATTTATCGGTGTCTTCATTGCCGGTTTCATTATGCCTTTCTTGCCGCAGTCTCTGATTGAAAGTTTAGTCGGTACCAATTCTCTTAGTGGTAATATCGTGGCTTCAGTTTTTGGTGCATTTATGTATTTTTCAACTTTAACAGAAATTCCAATACTACAAGCCTTATTAGCTAAGGGAATGAATCAAGGGCCCGCCTTGGCGCTTCTTCTGGCTGGGCCTTCACTCAGCTTGCCAAACCTATTAGTTATAAGAAAAGTTTTGGGTAATAAGAAAACGGCTGTATATCTGTTATTAGTAATATTTTATTCAACAATTGCCGGGCTTATATTTGGTAGTTTAGTTTAATTTATTATCTGACTGTTAATGCGGTCACTAAAATATATGAATAAAAAACAATTATTTAATCAGTTAGCTGCCTTTGTCGCTATCGTTGCTGTCCTCTTAGTTATTGGCCAAGTGCGACAAGGTAAGGTGAACTTCAATAGGGAAGCCGAGGCCGGTCTTACTAGTCAGGCGGAGTACGTCGCTGATAAGGTTGAGGTCTTTTATTTCCATGGCACTTTGCGTTGTCCATCTTGCGTAGCCCTAGAAAGATATAGCCGAGAAACAGTTGAAGAATATTTTGCCGACGAATTAGCAGAAGGGAAGATTGTCTTTAGAGAAATTAATGTTGAATTACCTGAGAATAAGGAGGTGGCGGAGAAGTTTGCTGCTAGAGGCTCCTCTCTTTTCACTAATGCTATTTATGACGATAAGGATCATATTGAAGAAGAAGTTTCAATTTGGCGATTTATTGGAGACGAAGTTAGGTTTAAGGAAAACTTAAAAAATAAGATAGACAGTCATTTCGGCAGAAAATAATATGGAGTTAATAAACGCTTTAATCGATAATCATAATATTCCTTTGCTTTCCGCTTTGCTTTTAGGTATTTTAATGTCTATTAGTCCTTGTCCGTTAGCGACTAATATTACCGCTATCGCCTATATTTCTAGGGAAATTAAGACAGCTAGGCATACTATCTTAAATGGAATTTATTATACTTTAGGTCGGGCAGCTAGCTATACTATTTTAGCGACCCTGATTTATTTTGGACTCTCCTCTTTTCAGATTGCTAATATTTTTCAAGGTTGGGGCGACAAAGTTCTTGGTCCAGTTTTAATTTTGATTGGTTTAATAATGTTGGGAGTGATAAATATTAAATTTTCTGCAGGCGGAGAAAAAATGGATAAAGTTAAGGCCTGGTTATCGCGCCAAGGATATATCGGCTCTTTTCTTTTAGGGGCACTGTTTGCCTTAGCTTTCTGTCCTTATAGCGGCGTCTTGTTTTTTGGCGCTTTAATTCCTTTGGTTCTTAGTTCTGCTAGTGGTTTATTATTAGTCCCAGTTTTTGCACTTGGCACCAGTTTGCCTGTTATAATTTTTGCCATTATAATTGCTTTTTCTGTGCACAGATTAAGTAATGCTTTTAAAGCAGTACAGAAAGTAGAAAAAGTGATGCGTTATGTTGTCGCTGCTTTGTTTATTGGAGTTGGAATTTATTATTTACAGTTCCTGTTTCACTTTATTTGTATTTATACTAGAATAAAAATATGCTAAGAAAAATTTTAATCACTTCTTTGTTCGCACTGCTTCTTATTGCCACTCCTTTAAGATTAGAAGCGCAAACTGAGAATATAAAAGAAGATACATCAGAGAGCAATATCCCGTCAGTGTATATGTTCTCTTCGCCAACTTGCCCACATTGCACGGCTGCTAAGAATTTTTTAACATCTCTACAGGCTGAAGGGGAGGTTGTTTTTCGATTTGAAGATTATAATCTTGCCAGTAATGTCGAACTGGCGGACGAGTATTACGAACACTACTCAGTTCCAGCCGGGCAACGTGGTTTGGTGCCAGCTATTTTTGTTGGCGATGAATATTTTATCGGTTACAACGAATCGGTTGGTGAGGAAATTAAGAACTATCTTATATCTCAAGAAAAAAAGAGCAGTGGTTTAACGCGCGTGCCGATTTTGGGAGAGATTGATCTTTATAGCTTTTCTCTGCCCGCTCTTGCTATTACTTTAGGAATAGTTGACGGTTTTAATGTTTGTTCCTTGGGCGCATTAATTATTATTCTCGGTCTAGTGATGGTACTTGGTTCTCGGAAAAGGATTATTCTTATGGGTGGTGCCTTCTTGTTAACTGCCGGCCTGGTTTACGCGCTTTTAATTTTCTTATGGCACCAGTTCTTCGCTTTTATCGCTCCGTTTATCAGAAGCATGGAAATACTTATCGGTTCTTTGTCGATAATTGGCGGCATATATTTGTTGTATGAATTCTATAAAGCTTATAAGAGTGGACCAGTTTGCAGTTCCAATAATATCATGTCGCGCTTGACTCCGAAGATAGAGAAGATTTTTAAGAATAAAACCAACTGGCTAGTATTGTTATCATCAGTCATGTTATTTGCTTTAGTGGTGACAGTGGTTGAATTTCCTTGCTCAGCTTTCTTGCCAGTATTATTTGCCAGCATCCTGGTAGATTCCGGAGTTTCTTTTCAGACCTCCGTTGGCTACATTGGTTTGTATATGTTATTCTACCTTTTAGATGAACTAATTATTTTCGCGATTGCTGTTTGGACGATGCGAATTAAGATTGTTTCACCTAAATTTATTATTTTCTTCAACCTATTAGCCGCTTTAATTTTCATTTTTCTCGGAGGAGTTTATATTTTTGGCTGGCTAGCTTAATTAAAATTGATTTAAATCACATGCCTAAGCTTGCAGTAATATTTACTGGATTGGTGAGTGTTGATAAAAATTTGGTTGGTACGGCTGTTATTTATAAAAAAATAGCGGAAATTTTTCGTCAAGAAAAATATCAGGTTATTCTAGTTGGGCCGGAGGTGAGCGATATTCAAGAAGAGGGAATAGAGGCAGTTGTTTATGAAGAAAAAAATAATTCCCGCTTAATCAAATCTGCGGATGTGGTTGTTTTTGGCGCTTATCCGCCACCGGCTCCTCTGCAAGAAGCTTACCGTCAGAAAAAAATAATCATCACTTATCTTTGGAGCATCGCGCCCATTGGTTCTTTAGAATTTAAAGATTTCAAGAACTCTGAAGAGCAAGCCAAGTTACATCGCTATATCAGTGCCTCTTATAATCTCTCACTATTATTATCCGATAAGATTTTTTGTCGCGATGAGGGCGTAAAAAAATTAGTTTTAGGCTCGCTTATAAGCCTTGGTCGAGTGAATTTGGAAAATTATCGAACTGATAGGCAGTTAAAAAATATTCTTGAAGTTGCCCCCTTTGGAATTGATAAGAAAGCTAATTCAGGCGTTAATAAAAAATCTCCAAATCAAGGAAAGGGACATTATCGTGGTATCTATCCGGAAATAGGGAAGAACGACTTTATTCTAATTTGGAATGGCGGTATTTGGAATTGGAATGATGGTCAAACCTTGATAAAGGCGATGGCCACTCTAAAGAATGAAAAAATAAAATTAATATTTCAGGGATTTAAACATCCGGGCAAGGGAAAAACTTTATCGAAAGAAGCGAAGAGTTGTTTGGCGCTGGCAAAAAAACTTAAGGTCGCTGACCGCACAGTTTTCTTTACAGAAAATTGGGTACCTTATCAGGAAAGAGCTAGTTTTTTACAAGAGAGTGACGCTGGCATAGTTACTTCGCCTAATATCCCAGAGGCAAATTTGTTTTTTAAGACAAGAATTTATGACTATCTTTGGGCCGAGCTACCTATTATTTTAAATGACTGTGAAGCTTTCGCTGATTTAGTGCAAGAAAAGAAGTTGGGTCTAGTTGTTAAAACTGGCGACGCAGTTGATTTAGCAGAAAAGATTACCCGGCTTAGTAGAGATGTGCGCCTGCGTCAGGATATTAAAAAAAATATCAGAAAGTTTAAGCAGGAGATTGCCTGGGAAAATACTTTGGCACCGATAAGACGTTTTGCTAAAAAACCAACAGTTAGTCGGGATCAGCATGATAAGAAAAATCCCCTGGTTACAGGAGGCTTACAAACTAGCGCAGAAATTTTGTTTTAAAATAAGTTAGGTATCTTATGAGGAAGCCTGATTTTTAGACTATTATATAATAAAAAATATATGAAGATATTATTAACTTGGTTAATTAGCGCTTTGGCGCTGCTATTAAGCGGCTGGCTGATTCCAGGGGTCGAGGTTCGCGGTTTTGGAGTCGCCTTATTGGCCGCACTTATACTAGGAGCGGTTAATGCTGTGATTAGACCGATTCTTATCCTCTTGACCCTGCCTATTAATATCCTAACCTTAGGATTATTCACTTTGGTGATTAACGCCTTCATGGTTCTTCTGGCAGCGGCCCTTATTCCTGGCTTCAGTATTTCCGGCTTTGGCGTAGCTATCATTTTCAGCATCATCCTTTCCTTGATTACTTGGACGATGGAAACTTTGGTTAAAGGGAAGTAGCTCCCCCGCACTTAAAATTGACAAAAGTATTTAAATATGCTATAATTAATATATGGTTAGCTTAGCAAATTAACAATCAAAATATAGTAAGAAATGAAAAAAACAGAACATGTTGATTCAGTATTTCTGAATCCTTTTCTGCTTTCTCCTGAAAAGTTAGCAGAATTTATCCAAGAACATCAAGGCCAGATTATTGGCCAGACCCTAGTTGATTGGCATAATTTTGCCATCGTTTCCAAAAAGACCAAGGGGTTGCGTCTCATTGCCTTTCAAAAAAAAGAAGGGAATCGCGATGACCGCTTGAAACTAGTAAATTCTTTACTCGAAGAAGACTGGAAAGAAGTTTGTGTCTGGGCCATGGGAGCAATCAAGCTCGAAGTTAGGGCTAAAAAAAGCACTCACGAAGTTAATTTCACTATGCCAGAAGAGGAAAATCTCTCGCCGAGCTTGGTGCAGGTTTTTATACCTTTTATGGCCGAGTTAAGTCGATTACTAATCCCACATTTAGGAGAAGCAGTAGAACTTAATTTCTATTTTTCCAAGATTGAAGACACGCATCACGCGTATTTGATTAAAGCAATTCCTAAAAAACATTGAGCTACTGTTCTTATTAAAAATTTCACATCAAGTTAAAAATTTCACATTCAGAAATTATTCAGCCGCGCCTCTAAGACGCGGTTTTTTTATTTTCAAATAATATGGTATATTTTACATTATGATTTCTCGATTCAAGCGTTATTTTTATTTAGGCGCCAACAAACTAGTTAATCGCAATTTGACGCATAATTTTCGCATGCTCTATTTTAGTCGCATTACGATTAATTCGGCGACGCAGCTGATGGGTCTGTTTTTGCCAATCTTCCTGTATTCTTTTTTTGGCATGAGCTTGCCTCTCGTTATTTTATATTATTTAGCGCTGGATTTAATATATGCCGGTCTGGTTGTTTTTGGTTGTCAGAAAATCATGAATCGAATCGGCATTAAGCGCTCTTTGCAAGTAAGTGTATTTTTTGGCGCAGCTTATTATGCAGTATTTTTTCTAATTAATCGTTATTTAGTGTCAGGTGATTTGATTGTGGAGGCTAGCCGTTTTTGGTGGTTAGCGCCGGCGATGTTTTTTTCTTTAATGTTTCGTCTGACACATTGGATTCCTTATCAAACTAATTTAGCGAAATTGACCGAACGACAGATTAGGGCCAGTCAATTAAGTTTAATGGAGGCGACTATTATGGCGCTTGGTGCTGTGATGCCCGTAGTGGCTGGTTTAACTCTTACTTATTTAGGTTATAGCGCTCTTTTTTTATTAGCCCTTAGTATTTATTTAATTTCCATTATTCCTTTCAGCCACTTGCCGGAGATTCAAGAAAAGTTTACCTGGAGTTACAAACAGACTTGGCAGCGATTGTTTTCTAAAAAGATGCGTCCCAGTGTTTTAGCTTACGCTGGTGATGGCGCAGAAAGCGTGGTCGGGGCAATTGTTTGGCCGATTTTTATATGGCAACTTTTAGAAGGTAACTATTTTCAGGTTGGTGCAATTTCCTCTTTAATTATTTTAGCGACAATTTTAACACAAGCTCTGTTTGGGGAAACTTTAAACAAATTATCTAATAAGCGACGCTGGCTGCGTTATGGAGTATTCTTTTACGCTTTAGGCTGGATATTAAAGGCCCTTATTAGTACCGCCTTTCAGGTTTTTCTGTTTTCCGCTTATCATAATTTAAGTCGCGTTTTTTCTCGCACTTCTTTTGATGCTTTAAATTATGATATTGCTGCTGATCAAGGTCATTACGTTGACGAATATTCGGTTGTTCGAGAAATCGCCATTATTTTAGGAAAAGTTGTGATGGGAATTTTTGTTTTATTAATTATTCCTATTTTCCCCTTACAAATAGTTTTCATTCTTGCTGCTTTAGCCTCTTTGTCAATGACACTTTTAAAGCAGGGGGAAATTATTAAGGATTAGTTTTAGCTACTTGAATATAAAAAGAGGAGCCGGCGAAAAGCGTCGGCTCCTTAATTTATGGGACTACTACTGATAATTTGACCCCTTTGGGTCTTGAAATTAAAAATTGTTTTTAAAACCGGACTACCTGTCGTCGCAATGGTTCTGATTTATCCAATCGCCAATCCAGCCGGCCGCTTGGGCGGCGTTGCCGTATAGGGCGATTTCTGCACCGGTTTGATTTGGTAGATGGGTCGGCGTTAATTTCTGTAAGTTTGATAACCAAGCCTCGATAATAGCTACCTTTTCCAGCGCCAGAGGATCTTCAACACCGCTTAATTTGATAGCAGCGGTTTGAGTAAAGGCCTTTTTAGCATCGGCAATACCGCCAGCATTGGACGTGTTCCAAATAGCACGACCTTCTTCTTCGGTGTAAACCCAGCCACCAATAGTTACTTCGCCATCAGGCCAGGTTGGACCAGGTTTGGCGAAATAATAACCTTGGCTGTAGGAGCAGAATTCATCGTCGTATACTCGGCAGCCAACTCCTAATACTGTTTGTGAGCAGCAGCCGGTATTGTTACCGGACTTGAACCATACAGTTACGGGGGCAGCTTCCCACTTGCCATCTAAAACGAGACGATACCAAGTCGGCGCAGATTTATATGTGCCGACATCGTACTTGAATACATTCTCGTCAGTGCAATCGCGGATGCTAGGATTGGGTTTAATTTCCACTGTTGGAATAATAACCCAGCCATCACCGGTGTTATATGCCATCTCTAGCACGTCAGACCATAAGTCTTCTAATCCTAGTCCAGGTTGGTCACAACCATTAGCTTGGAAAGAGATATTGCTCAGGTCCTGAGTAGTGCCTCGTGATCCGTTTCCAGGGTTGACATTGTAAACCTGCCACTGAAAAATAGTAACCCCGTCAACGTAATTGTGCTCAAGATACACCATGTAATTCGCACAATTGTACTCGGCGACCGGTTTGGCCCCCTTTTTCATTTCCATGACTTCAATGTCATTAATTTCCGGATGTTTTTCGCATCCCATCACGCCAGCCATCATCACTATGAGGACTAACAACCATTTTCCTAGAATTTTCTTCATGAGAGGTGTTTTTTTAGTTAATAATTGTTAAAGAAAATATCAATATTAATGGTAATAATTTAGTTATTATTCGTCAAGTATTCGCGTTAACGCTCCTGTGGATAACTAATTAGCTAAAAAATAATGTCTGTGGCTGAGTTTGAGGCTTTCTCTTGCCTGTAATTTTGATTTATGTTACAATAGCAAAACTTTAATAATTAATCTTATTTTTTTATGAACAAAAACAACATACTGTATGCTGTTATCGCCATCGTGGTGGTGGCGGTACTAGTCTTCGCTTTTAGCGGACGCAAGTCAACCGAGCAAACATCTGAAGTGACAGCTGATCCTTTCGCGTCTAATAAATTAGCGGTAAAAAATTTGGAATTAAATGATGGTAGTTACAATGTTTCTGAAGAAGAAAGTCTAATTATCTGGGCAGGTTCTAAGCCCTTGATTACAAATTACGTTGACAAGGGGACTCTGTTAGTTAAGTCCGGAAGCTTTAACATTGAAAACGGCGCCTTAACTAATGGTGAAATAAATATTAATATGGATAGTTTGGTGGCGACCGAAGTGGCCAAGGGTGGCACCGAGGGTCTAACTAGACATCTTCGTTCTGCTGATTTTTTTGATGTAGAAAATCACCCTTCTGCTACTATAGTTCTTTTAGATGTTTTGCCAGAAAGCCAGCCAGAAGAAGGTTACTATGTTTTTAACGCTGCAATAACTATTAAAGGAATAACTAATAATGCAGAAATTGCTGCCGAAGTTTATACTGGTGAAGATGGTCGCACCTTTATTTTAGGTGAAGCTAGTCTTGATAGAACACTTTGGGATGTTCGTTTCGGTTCAGGAAAATTCTTCGAAGATTTAGCTGATAATTTGATTGATGATTATTTCGCAGTCGAATTTATTTTTGTCGGAATTCCTAGTTAATATTAGTTATTATAAAAAATAAATTTTAAGGCTTAACTCCATGTCCAAGAAATGGTTAATACGTTTGCTATTGTTAGATCTATTGTTGGTTATCGCTCATATTATTTGGGGTGATAAGGTATATATCTTAAATCTTGATTACGAACGGACTATCCCCGCTTATTATAGTGGCTTGAAATTAGTATTTATTGCTGCCGTATCCTTCTTTATCTTTAATTTTCTAGCAAATAAAAGAAAAGAAAAGCCGGTCTGGCTACTTCTAAGCTTATTCTTCGTTATTCTTGCTTTTGATGAAATTTCCGAATTACATGAAAATTTAGGGGATTTTTTTCTTGAACTAACTAATAATCTCAATATTTTTCAACAAGCCAGCTTTATGTGGTTGATATTTCTTAGCCCAATAATTATTGGTGTCTTGGTTTTGTTGTTTTATTTCTTACATTCTTTGCGTGGACAAAAATCTTTTCCGTACATTTTAACGGGAATTATCGCCTTTATGTTAGTAATTGCAGCTGAATTTTTTGGTGGTATGATTATTAAAAGTCAGCCTAATATTTATCAGGGGGTGATAATATTTGAGGAATTTATGGAAAAAGTTGGCGCTAGTTTCTTTGTGGCCGGCTTACTTCTTATTTTCAATCAGAGATTTGAGAAAAAATTCACTCCTAGGGTTGATAATTCTTAGTTCTTAATTACTGATTCGTGAAGATAAAAATATGAGAAAAAATTTGTTTGTAGCCCTTGTTATATCATCTTTGCTTATCTTGCCGATTATTTTATCTGGTTGCAGTAAGCCTTTTGGTGGTGGCTCTGATAGCGATGATCGCCTGAAAGCAGTAGCCACTATTTTTCCTATCTACGATATTTTAAGAGAAGTTGGTGGGGATAAAGTTGAGGCGGTTTTAATTATTCCTCCTGGTAGCAGTCCTCATACTTTTTCTTTATCACCCTCAACTACTAAAAAGTTACAGAAAACCGATTTGTTTTTAGCGGTTGGTGGCGAGCTTGATAATTGGGCCCCTAGTTTCAACGCCGCTATAGGCAGTAGAGAATATTTGGAACTAGCTGATTTTATTGACTTGCGTCCTTTTGGTTTTGAACACTCACATGATGATCAAGATGGTCAAGATGATGAAGAAGGCGAAGATGAAGATGACCATGCTGATGATTTAGACCCTCATTATTGGTTAGATCCTTTAAATGCGTCGATTATTGCCGAGCAGATTGCACTCGCCTTAGGTCGGCTTGATTCGGAAAATGAAGCTTATTACTTAGCTAGAGCGGAAGATTTTTCTGTTCGCATCAATAGTCGAATGGAGGGCTGGTTAGCCAGGATGAGTGAATTAGAAAACAGGGAAATGATTGTTTTTCATGATGCCTGGGGATATTTTGCTGACCGCTTTGATTTAGAAATCGTGGCTGCTTTCGAGCCATTTCCCGGGAAGTCGCCTAGTCCGAAATATTTAGAAAATTTACAAGCGGAGATAATTAGGCACGATATTAAGGCTTTATTTATTGAACCACAACTTTCTGTTTCAGCCGCTCAATCTTTAGCACAAGATCTTAACATTAATATCGCTACCCTAGACCCAATTGGCGGATATTCGGGGCGAGAAAATTATTTTGATTTAATTGATTATAACCTGGAAACGATTTTTACGGCTTTAAGTACTGAATAATAGTTTTGAGCGTTGAATAATAATTATGTCGCAACCCATAGATCAGGCGAGGTCATACATAGAAATAAAAGACCTTAGCTATCAGATAAATAATCAAGATATCCTAAAAGGTATCTCTTTTAACGTAGCTAAGGGCAGCATTCTTGTTATCATCGGTCCTAACGGTAGCGGCAAGACGACTCTGCTACAACAAATTATTGGTGCGCTGGTGCCGACTACTGGTGAAATTCTGATAAACGGACGTGAGCCAAAATATTCTCTTGGTCAAATTGGTTATGTGCCGCAAAAGTTTGAATTTGATAGACTAACACCGATAACGGTTAGAGAATTTATGGGTCTAGAAAGATGTGGTCACAGTGATCACGGACTAGAGCATATAAATGATGCATTGAAAGAAGTAGGTTTAACGGGTAAAGATGGCGTGAAATTAGGAGTGCTTTCTGGTGGAGAATTTCAACGAGTAATGATAGCCCGCGCCTTACTGCACGAAAAAGAGCTTTTGATTTTTGATGAACCAGCCTCTGGCATTGATTTGGCGGGCGAAGATACGGTTTATGGTCTAATTGCTGATATTAATCGTAGGACCGGCGCTACTTGTATTATTGTTTCTCACGAGCTTAATATTGTTAATAAATATGCACATAATGTTTTGTGTTTAAACAAGAGCTTGGTTTGTTTTGGTCGACCAGAAACAGCGATTACGCCAGCGAAATTACAAGAGTTATATGGCGGCGATGTTGGTCTTTATCATCATCACGCCGGCCATTAATATTGCGCCAAGAATTAGACATTAATTATTTATTGGGCCCCAAGTATGCTAGACTTCCTACAATATCCCTTCATGCTAAGAGCTTTTATCGCCGGCGGCGCCGTGTCGATTATTTTGGGCTGGCTGGGAACTTTTGTAGTAACTAGGAAAATGAGTTTTATCGGCGATGGTTTGGCACACGCTTCTTTAGCAGGAATTGCTCTTGCCTTACTCTTAGGCTGGGCGCCTTTACCAACTGCGATTGTTCTGTCAGCACTTATTGCCGCCATTATTTATCTTTTGGAAAAGAAGGCAGCCATTTCTAGCGATATGGCGATTGCGATTATGTTTACCACCGGCATGGCAGCCGGTATTATCATTTTGCATTATTATCAAGGATATCAACCAGAGCTAATCAGTTATTTATTTGGCAACATTTTAATGATTACTCCTTATGATTTGAAATTTATTGTCGGCGCTAGCGTTATTATTTTAGCGGTCCTAGCTATTTTTTATCGTTCCTTACTTTTTGCTACGCTAGATCCGATTGGCTCTAGACTAGCCGGTGAACGTCCCTGGATTTACGATCTTCTCTTATATGTTATGTCAGCAGTGGCAATTATTTTGAGTATTAAACTAGTTGGTATTATTTTAGTTAGCGCACTTTTAGTGACGCCGAGCGCCATTGCTCGTCTTTTTGCCCGCTCTTTCCGACATTTTTCCATTTTAGCCGTTATGCTGGCAGTTTTTATTGTTTACGCAGGATTAATTGCTTCTTATTATTTAGACTGGCCTTCGGGAGCAACGATAATCTTAGTTGGTAGCTTTGTATTTTTAGCAGCTAATATTTTTATAATTTTTAATAAAAAACTTAAACAAGCATAAATAAGGGATAAATATTAAAATTAATTATTTTCTGGTATAATTAGAGGTAAGGACATTACTGCCTCTAATTTTTTATTATAATCTTGAGCTATGACTTGGAAAGACTACGCAGCGCGGGAAGCGCTAGATATTATTTCTGAACAGAAAAGCGATTCGGAACAAGGCTTGAGCAGTGCCGTCGTGCGCGAACGCTTAGAAAAGTTCGGCCCCAACCGTTTAGCAGTTTCACAGATATCGGCATTTACAATTCTAATTCGCCAATTTGCCTCCCCTTTCATCTACATGCTGATTATTGCGTCAGCTCTGTCTTTTTTGCTGCAACAGTGGCTAGAAGGAGCGATGATTTTAGTTTTTCTTTTAATTAATGCGAGCTTAGGATTCTTTCAAGAATATCGTTCGGAAAAAACCGCTAAACTTTTAGGTGAGCTTATTGCCTGGCGGGCGAAAGTTATTCGAAGTGGCAAATTGAAAACTGTAGATG
>CAYGLM010000018.1:0-15724 GCA_964350915.1 uncultured Gammaproteobacteria bacterium
GAAATGGACAGAAAAAAACAGAGATAAAAAATTTATCTTGTTTTTATAATCAGTATTCTGTTTTCATTTTTAATAATCACATTTTATACTAATAAAAAAGGTCTGTCAAGAGTCTTTATATCAACCCCGGCGTCAAGCTGATTTTATTTGACTTTTAGCCATTTTTGCGTTATAAATTAATTGCTAATAATCTTTAACTAAAGTACAAAAATGCGTATAAAATTTCACCGAGTAGAAAGGAAAGAAGAACCTACTTTTTTAGCCAACCATCAGATCAAATCTCCTGAGGTCTTTTTGATAGACGAAAACGATGAGGCCATTGGAAAAGTGTCTTTATCAGAAGCTCTGGAAAGAGCCCAAGATGCTGACCTGGATTTGGTCGAAGTCAATCCCAAAGCCAACCCTCCAGTCGCCAAGATAGTTAATCTGGGACAACTTAAGTATGAAAGAGAGAAGTTGGCACATAAACAGAAGATGCAACAGAAAAAAATTGATACTAAAAATATCCGTTTATCTTTTCGCATTAGCGAACACGACCTTGGTTTGCGCTTGAGTCAAGCAGAAAAATTTCTCTCAAAAGATAATAAGATTAAAGTTGAGTTGGTTTTGAAGGGTCGAGAACGCCAATATCCACGTAAGGCGGTCGAGATAATTAATGGCTTTGTGGCTAAATTACAGACCAAGGAGGGAATAAAGGCAGAGATAGAGCAACCCTTGACAAATCAAGGCGGAAGATTTACTATTATAGTAATCAATAAAAAGTAACAAATCCTACATTCAGGTAATAACCTGTTTTTTTAATCTGTATTTATGCCCAAGATAAAAACCCATAAGGCAACCGCTAAGCGTTACGTAAAGACTGCTGGTAATAAGCTGAAAAAACGTAAGGCTGGCCAAGATCATTTCAATGCGCGCGAATCTGGTAACACAACTCGCAGTAAGCGCTTGGATGTAACAGTTACAAAGACTTTGGAGAAAACAATTAAAGTTTTGACTCCTTACAATTAATTTAATTTTTCTATCATTATAATTCCCGTATGCCTAGAGTAAAGCGCGGTACTATCCATGTAAAAAAGAGACGAAAGCTGTTAAAAGCAGTTAAGGGCTTTAAGTGGGGCCGCAAGAACCTGATAAAATTAGCTAAAACTGCCCGCACTAAAGCTGGTGCACACGCTTTTGTCGATAGACGCAAGAAAAAAAGAACAACGCGTGCTTTGTGGCAGATAAAGATTGGCGCTGCCGTTAAAGAGCAAGGATTTTCTTATTCCCGTTTCATCAATGCTTTAAAAGTTAACAACATTGCAGTTGACCGTAAAATATTAGCTGATCTCGCAGAGAATAACAAAGAAGCTTTCGCAGCTATCGTTAATAAGGTAAAGTAAAAATATGGAATTTTGGCTTAAAATTGCCCAAATAGGAATTGCCATCTCTTTGACAGTTGCTATTTTACTACAAAATAGAGGTGCCGGCGTCGGCGGAGTTTTTGGTGGCAGCGGTGGCGTATATTTAACCAAAAGAGGCGTGGAAAAGAAATTATTCGTCTTAACTATAATCTTAGCTGTCATTTTTGTTCTGATTTCTCTGGGAGCCCTTTTGTAACAAATTAAAAGTGACCGTGATTTCTCTTAAACATAAAATTTCTTCATATTTATCTAAAGCTAAGCACTACTTAGGATCTTTTTTGTTTTTTAAATCATCTGGCCGGGTTAGTCAGGTGGATATTGATAAAAAATTAGTTTATTCTTTGTCGCCGAGAAAGATACCTAATGGACGACAACTTAAATACTTATCTAAATTTTTGAATCCACGTGAAAACTTAATTATCAAGATTTGCGCAGTTATCATCTTAGCCAACTTAATCTACCTTGGTTTTTTCTGGGCAAATCGCTATGTGAAGAATGTACCAATGGCCGGAGGAACTTATATTGAAGGGGTGGTTGGTTATCCCAAAACAATTAATCCTTTATATGCCGCTAGTCGTGACGTCGATAATGATATTAGTCGCCTAGTTTATTCAAGTCTTTTTCGCTATAACCAGCATGGACAACTAGAGAACGATCTGACCGAGAGCTATACCATCTCTGAAGACCATAAAGAATATTTTATAACTATTAAGGATGACGTTAAATGGCATAACGACGACAATCTCACAAGTGAAGATATTATTTTTACAATACGTTTAATTCAAGATGAAAACTATCGCTCTCCTTTGCGAGCGGAGTTAACTGGTGTTAGCTTGGAGAAGGTGGACGAGAAAACTATTAAGCTGACTTTACCGGAAGCTTACTCACCCTTTTTAGACTTCCTTACTTTTGGCATATTACCTAAGAATATCTGGGAAAATATAGGCCCTGACGCGGCCGGTTTAACAGATTTGAATTTGAAGCCGATAGGCTCTGGTCCCTATAAATTTAAATCTTTAATTAAAAATAAAAACGGAGACTTAAAGGAATATAATTTAGAAGTTAATAAAGATTATTATCAGGAGAAGCCTTACATTAAAACGATTAGTTTCAAATTTTTTTCTGATCACATAGAGGCTATTAAGAGTTTTAGCGGTGGGCATCTAGACGGACTTAGCGCCTTGCCATTTAGCTTTAAATCAGAGCTACCATCTAGGGATTCAATAAATAAATTTGAATTAATGAGACCGCAAATTACCGGGATATTTTTTAATAGTGCCAATAATCAGTTATTAGTAGAAAAATCAGTTCGAGCCGCTTTGGCGCATTCGATTGATAAGGATGACTTAATTAATGAAGTATATAGAGGTGCCTATTTACCGGCTGACAGCCCCATCTTATCTAATAGTTTCGCGTATAATAATGCAACGGAGAAGTATAACTATGATGTTATTAAAGCTCTGGAATTATTAGGCGAAACCAACTTAGCAATTAAGCTAACAGTTATAGATGTTAATAGTAATGTTGCCGTTGCCGAAAAAATTAGCAGCTACTTTTCAGAGATAGGCGTGACAGTTGAATTAAAAATAGTTCCACTAGAACAAGCGGCTGACATTTTAAAAAATAGAGAATTTGAAGTCTTGTTATATGGTCAAGCGGTGGGTGGCGATGCTGATGTATTTGCTTTTTGGCACTCTTCTCAGGCCGGCGCCGCAGGATTAAATATTGCTAATTATAAAAACGAAGAGGTTGATAAGCTTTTAACTGAAGCGCGTGGTCAAGCTTCTATTGAAGAAAGAAAAGAAAAATATTTCCGCTTTCAAGAAATAATTGCTTCCGATTTACCAGTAATATTTTTATATTCTCCTACCTATACTTACGTCCAGAATAAAAAAGTTAAAGGCTTTGACGGTCAAGCCGTTATTGAGCCAGCTGACCGTTTCAGCAATATTACCTCTTGGTACGTCAAAACAAAAAAAACATTTTCTCGGCAATAGAAAGCCAGGAAGTTTAACTCATAAAATTTAATAAGAAAAACATGTTCGTAGAAAATCAGGCTCCTGCCGCTGTTGCGCCAAGGAAAAATTTTTCTGGAAACTATAATCGTTCTAGAAAATTTGGCCGTCCAGCCAAGAGCCCAAATGTGGCACAAGCCACCACTTTAGTAAATAATCGAAAACCAAGCCCTGTCGCGAAGTCGACAACAACGCAAAGCAGTAGAAATTCTTTTGCGTCGCGTCGTAATCGTGCAACCATTGGAGAGCCCAGTTTAAAAATCTGTCCGCTAGGCGGACAGGAAGAAGTTGGGCGAAATTGTACCGTCTTTGAATATGAAGACGATATTATCATCCTTGATATGGGGATGCAATTTGCCGATGAAGACATGCCCGGCATTGATTATATTGTTCCCAATGTTTCTTCTTTGCGTGGCAAAGAAAAGAATATTCGTGGTGTAATCTTTAGCCATGGTCACCTTGATCACATCGGTGCCGCCCCTATTCTTTTAGAGCAGCTGGGAAATCCACCGATTATTGGACGCAAACTGACCCTAGCCATGATTAAACATCGTCAGGAAGATTATAAACGCGGTACAACAAAAAATTTAAAAACAATTACAGTTGATTCAATTAAGCAGACGATAAATCTCGGTAAATTCAAAGTTAGCTTTTTTCAGGTTGAACATTCCATTGTCGATGCAGTCGGTGTCATCATCCAAACTCCGCACGGAACCGTGATTCACCCCGGTGACTGGATGATTGATAATGATGGTGAGGGGTCTATTAGTTATGAACACCTTTCACAACTTCCTTCCCCTCGCATCTTAATGCTGGAAAGTTTAGGAGTAGCTTATACAAAAGAAAGAGTTCCGGTTAAAACGAGCCAGGGTAATTTAGAAAAGTTAATTAGAGAGGCACGCGGTCGAGTCATTATTGGAACCTTTGCTTCACAACTTGAGCGCGTTGCTAGCCTGATTGCCTACTCGGAAAAGTTGGGTAAGAAAGTTATCCTTGATGGTTATGGTATGAAGATGAATGTTCGTATTGCTCAGGAACTAGGCTACATCCCTGCTCATAAAAATACTTTGGTTCCAGTGGAGCAGGTCAATAATTATCCAGAAGATAAAGTAGTGGTAATTTGTACGGGCGCCCAAGGAGAGCCAAATGCAGTTTTCTCTAGGATAGTTAATGATAATCATCGTTTTATTAGTATCAAGAAATCAGATGTTGTTATCTTTTCTTCCTCAGTTATTCCTGGTAACGAACGCTCAGTTCAAAAAGTAAAAGATCAACTATATCGCTTAAGCGATACCGTTATTCATAGCAGTATTATGGACGTTCACTCCGGCGGTCATGCTAATGTCGATGATATTAAGGAGATTCTTAAACAGATAAAACCGGATTACTTTTTACCAGTTTATGCTAATCATTATATGTTAGTTGAGGCCAAGAAGTTGGCTATTCGTGAAGGATTTAAGCCAGAGCAAGTTTTCGTTTTAGATAATGGTCAAATCTTAAGCTTCCAGAAAAATAACAAGCCAGTAGTGTTGAAAGAAAAAGTTAACACCGACTATGTCATGGTTGATGGTTTAGGTGTTGGCGATGTCTCAGAAGTCGTGCTACGCGATCGACGTTTGATGGCTGATGATGGTATGTTGGTAGTAATTGTAACAATAGACGCTAAGACCGGTTCAATTATCGGTAACCCCGACTTGATTTCTCGTGGCTTTATTTATATGAAAGAAAGCCGAGACTTAATTGAAAAAACTAGGACGCGTGTTAAGAAAATTGTTAAGGATAAGAATCCTCTTACTCCAGTTGATGATGATTATGTTAAGAATAAAATTAGAAATGATCTCGGCCAATTCCTATTCACCTCGACTAAGCGTCGCCCGATGATATTACCAGTAGTTATTAAAGTTTAACTTGAGGAGCCCAGATTAGTTTAAGAAAGTAGTCTTATTGATATAATTTGTGTATAGTTGGACAAAAAATCCCGCATTTAGCGGGATTTTGATTCTGAGAGTATTCTGTTTATAAGGTGTGGAAAAGATACTTGACAAGTTAATTTTGATATGTTATATTTAAGTGTTGGTTTTGAACGATTTTTTTGAAAGAATAAAGGCCATTTTTAACGGGATAGGCACGACAAGCATGGGGATTTTCTTTCTAGGGTTTTCCGGCATTGCGCTAGAATGTTCCTAGAGGAAGTTTTCTTGCCTCCCCGTTAAAGATGGTCTTTTATATTTATAATATTTAAATAGCTTCTGCCCCTTTTTCTTTAACTGTTAGTAAGACCAACTGCGACATGATTATTGAAAAGACCGGTCTTTACCAACAATAACATTAATACGGTTTTTTACTACGCCAACCTCAGCTGGAGGATTAACGGCAACGACACCGTCGATTAATAAGTTAGCGCGGTCGCTAGTAATTTGGAAATGATTAAGTCGGATTAAAGTCTGACTTTTTTTTCTAGTCGTAATTAGAACATCAAGTAAACCATCATGAGGATTAGATCCAATCTTATTGTCCGGTTCGCTTAAGAGATTAATAATTCTAATCTCTCCCCTTTCTTGAGGCTCTAGAGAATAGTCTGCTAAATCTATCCTGGCACCCAGACTTTCTATCCGTGCTTCATTAAGAAAATAATAATCCCCTATAAGTCCAAGATCAATTTTTTCAATTCTTCTAGCAAGTAAAATGTTGCAAGCATCTTCCTCATTCTTAATACCAAAAGAGGCAGCAATAGAATTATCGCTGCCAATCGGAATGATGCCAAGTAAAGTATTTTTTTGAAAATCGCCGTAGATATCGGCCTCAATAATAGCGCCAATTATTTTATTGATAGTCTGATTATTGCCAACAGCGACAATGGTTTTCGCGCCTAGACGGACTTCATTTTGAATAGTTCCTTTGATATTTTTGATGCCGCTCAATCTGATTATTTTTCCATTTAAACCTAGGTCAGTCAACCTAATCTCCATGCGGTTGACAGCCTTATTATATTTTCCCTTATTCAAATAGTCATCATAAATATAGACGTGCATAAGGATGGGCGTTTTGAACTATTCTATTTCTCGTCTTCAATTTCTTTTTCTATTTCGCGCCCTTTCCCAGATTTACCATTATCAGGAGCGCTGAGAAGTTGTCCGATTATAACAGCGCCTTTTTCAACTGATAGTTCTCCGTATTGAATATCGCCGCTTATTTTTGCTGTTCCTCCTAAGGAGAGATAGTTTTTTACTTTGACGTTGCCGCGAATTTCGCCATTAACCACCAAATCTTTGGCCTCAACATTAGCAAGCACTTTGGCCTTTTCACCAACAAAAATATTAGCGTCCGTTTTTAAAGACCCCTCAAGAGAGCCTTCGATAATGATATTTCCCTGACCGTGAAAATTCCCTTTCACCTTGATGGCGGCACCAATAATTGTTTCCGCATCTTTGAATCTTTCTAACTTGTTTTCCCTGTTAAACATATTTTTAAAAAGGTGAGTAAAATAAGCCAACTGTTTATATTTTAAGTTAATATTACCAGCTTGTCAAAACGACATTAAGTGGATTTTTTAAAAAGCTAACTTATTAGTCAAAAATAGAATTTGAAAAATAATAAGTTTTCCGTTAAGATAAAACAGTCTAGTAAGAGTTTAGCAAAGAACTCTTTTTTGCACTACATTGTTCCCATAGTTTAATGGATAAAACGAGAACCTCCTAAGTTCTAGATCCAGGTTCGATTCCTGGTGGGAACACCATGGTATTTATTTGTCAAT
Organism: uncultured Gammaproteobacteria bacterium; assembly: GCA_964350915.1. Lineage (GTDB taxonomy): Bacteria > Patescibacteriota > Patescibacteriia > Patescibacteriales > UBA12465 > UBA12465. Next base: position 7,173 of record CAYGLM010000018.1, read on the forward strand.
ATATTGACAATTAGTTAAAATAATAGTGTAATTCCCTCTTGACAATAATTTGAAATAGAGTATAATTTTAGGTAGTATTAAATGTTTTTGACAGTTTTGTGATTGTTTATAAGAAAAATAGTAATTTAAATAATAGATTAATTTGTTCTGCAAGGAACAAATTTGTTGACTGTCTTGTGAACAATTCTTTTGGAGTTGTTCCTCAAAGAACAGTTAAATAGAATTTATTATTTTTAAGACTCATTAAACTACCAATTTAAAATAAAGGGCCATTAGCTCAGTTGGCTAGAGCGCTTCCATGGCATGGAAGAGGTCAAGGGTTCAAGTCCCTTATGGTCCACAACAAAAATCAGGCATTAGCCTGTTTTTTTGTATACGATACATTGATAGAAATTAGTCGTATGATTGTTCGTCTTCCTGCTTCTGTCTAGAATAGTCTGCCCACAGTTAATACTTGTGCTATGTATGATTATCATTTTTTGATAAGAATTTATCAAGGTGTAATAAAATATGTAAATGCTGCCAAATTTCGCGACTAGAAAATATATCACTTCATCTAAGTATTCAAAGAGCAGGGAGGCACTCACCAGATATCGCATGATCACTAATTAGTGATTAAAATATTTTTTAACACAATATTCCATAGACGTTTTTGAATAGTTTTTTTAGGTTGATAAGAGTGGGTAAAAGTCCACATTTATGTAGACTTTTCTTTTTTATTTGGCTAATATTAAATAAAAAATATTGCAATGAAAAATGTGGACAAGTTGTGTTTATCTAGTTATTTTTACCTATTTTTAGGCAGTAATTTTACGCACAGGCATGGTCGAGAATAATCATGTTGTAATATTTTTTCACTCCAGTCATTTACTTGTTAGCGTTGCTATTTTGTATTATAATAAGAATGTAAAATTACTAATTTTTAATCAGTCGCCCTTGGAGGCGCTTATTATTTATGTACGATGTTATCATTATTGGTTCTGGCCCGGCAGGTATGACAGCGGGTATTTATGCAGTTAGAAGGGAAATGAAAACTCTGATTATCGGCAAGGAAACTGGTGGTCAGTTGATTTGGGCGAGCGAAATAGAGAATTATCCAGGCTTTGAAATTATTAAAAGTTTTGAATTGATTGAAAGGATGCGCCAACAAACCGTTAAGGCTGGAGTGGAGTTCAAGACAGATGAAGTTAAGAAGATAGAAAAGACAGAGCAAGGAAGGTTTTTATTACACACTAATCGCGAAACCTTCGAAGCTAAGACGGTAATTATTGCTATGGGCCTGTCGCCGCGCCGGCTGGCTGTTCCTGGTGAAGTCGAGCTCAATGGTAAAGGTGTTTCTTATTGTGCGAATTGCGATGGCCCTTTTTATAAGAATAAAACAGTGGCGGTTATTGGTGGCGGTAACTCTGCTTTGGATGCAGCCGAGATAATGTCTAAGATTGCTGCCAAGGTATATTTAGTTCATCGGAGTGATACTTTTAAGGGATTTGAAACATTGGTTAATGAGGTAAAAAATCGTCCAAATATAGAGATACTAATGAATTCTGAAATTAAGCAAATTGTTGGACAGGAAAAATTAGAAAAGATTGAAGTTGTCGATAAGAAATCTGGCGAAGAAAAAGAAATCTGGCTTGATGGTGTTTTTGTAGAAATTGGTCGCATTGCTAGCACTGATTTAATAGCTGATTTTGCTGAAAGAGATGAGCGTAACCAAATTATCGTCAAGCCGAACATGGAAACAAAAACTCCAGGACTGTTTGCTGCGGGTGATGTCGTGACTTGCGAGTTTAAACAAATTACAATTGCCATGGGACAAGCAACGATTGCTGCTTTGAGTGCTTATCAGCATATTCAAATGAATCCAGAATTGCTATAATTGAAGCATAAGATGCAATAGCTGAGTAGTAGCTGGTAAGCTAAAAAGGAAATAAGACAGGCAAGAAATATTTTATGACGCAAGTTCAAAAAATTAATCTAGTAGTGGCTGATATGGGCTATGGCCATCAGCGCGCCGCCTACCCCTTAATGGGGCTTAGCGGTGGCGAGGTAATAACGGTTAATAATTATCATGGTATCCCAGAATGGGAAAAGAAATTTTGGTTAAATAATTTAGAAACGTACGAAAAGATTTCTCGTTTCAAAAAAATACCAGTTTTAGGCAAGGCAGTCTTTGCAACCATGGATTATTTTCAAAGGATTAAACCTTTTTATCCTTTTCGCAACCTTTCTTCGCTTACTTCCCAGCAACGATATTTTTTTAAAGTTATCAAGCGCGGCCTAGGAAAAGATTTAATAGAAAAATTAAGTTTGACGGGTCGGCCGCTGGTAACGACTTTTTTCGTGGCAGCTTATATGGCTGAACACCATAATTATCAGGGTGATATTTATTGTGTAATCTGTGATGCCGATGTATCACGTGCTTGGGCGCCTATTAATCCGAAAAATAGTCGTATTAAATTTTTTGCACCCAATGAAAGAGTGAGGAAGAGATTAATGATGTACGGTGTGCGCTCAGAAAATATATTTATTACTGGCTTTCCTTTACCACAGGAAAATATTGGCGTTAAGAAAGAAATATTGAAAGATGCTTTATCGCGTCGTCTGGTTGCGCTAGATCCGAAACGATCATACCGCAACAAGGAGGGCGCACTGTTGAAAAAAGTAGCGCCTGAATGCTTAATTGAGGATAATAAAATTTCTCCTTTGAGCATCACATTTGCAGTTGGCGGGGCTGGCGCACAAAAAGAAATCGGGGCGATGATTATTAATCGTTTAGCCAGCCGAATTAGGGAAAAGAAAATTGCTGTAAATTTGGTGGCAGGTAATCGGGCTGAGGTCGCTTCTTATTTCCAGCAAGAAATAGAAAAGGTGGGCTTACAAAAATTTGGCGTTAAGATAATTTTTCATAAAGATAAGGTTAGTTATTTTAAACTTTTCAATCGAGCTTTACATCAGACTGACATTCTTTGGACTAAGCCTTCCGAACTATCTTTTTATAGTGGCCTAGGACTACCGATTATAATGTCTACTCCAGTTGGGTCACAAGAAGATTTTAATCGCGAATGGCTGATTTCTATTGGTGCTGGTATCGACAGTTTTGATCCACGCTTTGTTGATGAGTGGTTACCCGATATGCTTGAGGCTGGTCGATTAGCTAGGGCGGCAGCGGCTGGATTTTTAAATGCTGAAAGTGAAGGTGCTCATAATATTGAAAAGATACTTATTAATAAATAGCTTATGGATTGGCTACTTGTTGCTCTTAGCGCCTATCTTCTACTGGCAATTGCGAACTTATTAGACAAGTTCTTAGTTGATAATGTTTTGAAAAGCAGTAAGGCTTATGCTTTCGTGGCTTGTATTTTAGGTTTGGCGGTGATGGTTGTTGCTCCCTGGTTTTTAAAGTGGCCAGGATGGAGCTGGTTATTGTTTAATCTTTTTTCTGGCGCTGTTTTTGCGGTTGCATTATGGTGTTTATATGAAGCTCTGAAAAGAGGGGAGGCAGCGCGCACCTTAGTTTTTATCGGCGGGCTAACTCCGGTTTTTTCTATTGCCTTTTCTTTGATATTTTTTAAGGAGACTTATAATTTAAGTCAATGGATAGGGATGGGGTTTTTGCTGTCTGGAGTGCTGGTGATTGCTTTATTACCACAACAGCGCAGCTTCTTGGCGCGCTTATTGAAAAAATTTGGTTGGAAGCAGCAAATAAATCGCACCGGACTAATAATCGCCCTGGTTTCAGCTTTCGCCTATGCTTCTTATTTTATCGCCACTAAGCATGCGTATAACAATCAACCCTTTTTAAGCACTTTTCTTTGGAATCGTGTTGGAGCAGCAATTTTTGTTTTAATTTTCTTGATTAGAAAACAAGACAGACAGGCAATTAACAATCTATTTCAAAAATCAGATAAGCCGAAGCGACGCGGACTAGTTGTTTTTAATCAAGCGCTTGGTTCCGGTGGTTTTATACTTCAAAATTATGCAGTGTCTTTAGGGCCGGTTGCTCTGGTTAATGCCCTCCAGGGTTTTCAATACGCTTTCTTATTATTGATTAGCGCTATTTTAGCGGTGTTGTCGCCACATTTATTGAAGGAGAATTTCTCTTGGCCGATAATGCTTCAAAAAGCTGGCGCCATCTTTTTAGTTGGAGTTGGTCTTTATTTTATTGCTTTTTAGTTTTATCTGAACCATATATGTTTTTCAAAAAAATCAGCAGTTTGTTGTTTCCGCACCATAGTTGGTGTTATCGCAATAAGCTTTGTGTAATTTTAATAGTTATAGCAGTTTTAATTCTTATCGCTTTTTATTTTTTGAAAATAGCTAAGAATTATCCTTTGAATAAAGAAATCAAACATCAACCTGGTTATTTCGGCGTTACTTTCTCTACTAAATTTTGCCGTGAGATTGGACTTGACTGGAAAGAGGTGTATTTTGCGGTCTTAGATGATCTAGAGGTAAAAGAAATACGCTTGCCGATGTATTGGGATGAAATTGAAGAGGAAGAAGGAGTGTTCGATTTTTCTACTTATGATTTTATTATTGATGAGGGCGAGAAGAGAGGGGTTAATTTCATAGTTAATATCGGTTGGCGTTTGCCGCGCTGGCCGGAATGCCATGCTCCTGAATGGACTAATAAAACTAGTTTAGAAATGACCCGGGCAAGGGTTGTGCGCATGCTAACGGCGACTATCAATCATTATAAGGATAGAGAATCAATTGTGGCTTGGCAACTGGAGAACGAGCCTTTCTTTAATGAGTTTGGTGTTTGTCCGCGTAGCGATGATTGGTTTTTTTCTAAAGAACTAGAGACAGTAAAACGTCTTGATGATAGGCCGGTGGTAATTTCTGCGACGGGAGAATTAAGTTGGTGGCGCAAAGAAGCTAAAATAGCGGATATTTTTGGAACGACTGTCTATCGGGTAGTTTGGAGTCCTTGGGCTGGTTATCTTCGTTATCCGATTCCGGCTTGGTTTTATCGTCTAAAAGCTAATTTAGCCGGTATACCTAAGGACAAGAGAATAATAATTGAACTACAAGCCGAGCCTTGGGTGCCAAAGGGTAGTATTATTTATTTATCAGAAAAAGAGGCAGACAAATCTTTTAATATGGAACAATTTAAGGCTAACTTACGTTTTGCACAGAACATTGGTTTCAACAAGGCTTATCTTTGGGGGGTGGAATGGGGATACTATCAATATAAATATGGCAATAAAGAATTCTGGGAGTTTGCGCGCACTATTTTCTAGGATAACATTTTTTTAAGATATGCTTTCTATTATAATTCCCACTCTTAATGAAGAATATTATTTACCACGCTTACTAGAGTCTATTAAGATTCAAGATTTTTCTGACTATGAGATTATTGTGTCTGACGGTGGTTCTAGTGATAAAACGGCGGCATTGGCGGCGGCGGCTGGCGCTAAGGTTGTTGTAAATGACCAGGTTAAACATCCATCAGCTCAGCGCAACAATGGTGCTGCTGTCGCTCGCGGCGAACAACTTTTATTTTTAGATGCTGATTCTGTTTTGTCTCCAGGATTTTTGCGGCATGCGTTAACAGAATTTAAAAACCGTCGCTTGTTAGCGTCGGCTTTTTATATAAAATTTAATCCTAATCGTTGGCATTATAATCTCTATGCCTTTGTGTCTAACGCTACTTGTTTTCTGAAGCAATGGTCTAGTTATCCTGCAGCGATTGGCGCAGGATTATTAGTAAGTCGCCAGGCTCACGAAACGGTCGCTGGTTTTGATTTGATGGTCTTTCTCTCAGAAGACTGCGATTATTGTGCTCGCATTTCTGAAAAAGGGAAATTTCGGATGATACGTAGCGTCAAATTACTTTATTCTTCTCGTCGCTTAGCTAAGGAAGGATTTTTTAACGCTGGCTGGAAATGGTTAAAGATGGGATTGTTTACAATATTTAACCAGCGCATAAAAAAGCAGATAGTTAAATATGATTTTGGTAATTTTAAAGGCAAGAATTAATTGCAGAATTCTGGTTGAAGAATTTCATCAGTAAAGCCATAGTCTTGATGTAATTGGCGACAATCGACGCTGCCATTACCATCAAATACTAGTAGCCAAACATTATCTTCTCGAACAGCTAAAAATAAACCACCCTCGCCAACGCCACTGGCACTGAACAGTACTTGACCAGCAGCATGATTGTCATTTTGCTTGGTAACATTAACCTTGATTCCGTCGGCTGCTTGTTGATATTTATCAGCTAAAAGATATTGTATCTCTTCTTCTAAATTAAGATAGCATTCCTCTTCCCAGAGTCGTAAGCATTTATTTTTGGGAGTACACCAAGAATATCCAGCTGATCCGATGCAACCATATTCATCGCGGTCGCCACCGACTAATAAAGAGGCTTCGTTTGTTGGAATCATTATCTCTGTCTCTGCAGCATCTAACTCCCCTGCTACCCTATTATCCTCACGGTTATCATTTAAAAGTCCGCCACCAGTACAAGCTGACAATAAGAAGGTGGACATAATCAGAAGAGTCATTAATATTGTTTTCATATAATTGTCTTTATATTAATAATTTTACCATATTGTCGCTATAAAAAATACAGTCCAATAAGATTACTATATATTTTTTTTGCTAATATAAAACAAAAAAAACAGGATATTATATCCTGTTTTTTCTTTATGAGCGGGTAAGGGGAATCGAACCCCTATCTTCAGCTTGGAAGGCTGACATAAAAGCCATTATACGATACCCGCCAACAAGTAGGTTCTTTGTGTAGAGCTGCTATCATCTTATAAAATAGTCGTCAGCAAGTCAATATTTATTTTGTATCTTTGATTAGGGCTACAAAATAGAAAACAGGTAGCAGGAATCCGGCAAATACTAAGAAGATATAGTTTATAGGGAGAATGATTAACATTAAGGAGGCGATAGAAGCGCCAATAACGTATCCTAGCGGACCAGTAATACGGAAAATATTAATGAAGCCAATATCGCGCGCACTGACGTTTTTGAAAAAGTATGAGTCGCGCATTGCTTCTACTAAAGCAGCGCCGACACGACTAAAAAACAAAGCAAAAGCCCAGATCCACGGTAAAGGAGATTTGATGGTAGAGAATAAAATTAATGACAAGAAGATGATTAACAAACCAAGAATCAACATTTCTTTTTCTCCCAAGTAATTATCAGCGATGATGCCAGCGGGGATTTCAAAAATAATAAAAGGCAAAAGCATGAAAGAGAAAATCCATCCCAGCTGTGCCCAATCAATTCCTAAAGTTTGATGTAAGTAGATGGGAATATAGATTACGGCGCCACTGAAGAAAAGATTGAGGGCAATAGCAGCGATAAAGATACCGCGCAGATTACGACTCTTCCACATTTTACGAAAACTTTTTAAAATCGATTCTTTATGATATTTGCTACTGTCTTTAAGATTGTGGTGCTGGTTGATGATGATAAAGAATAGAGGTAGAGCCATGAAAGCGGCCGCTAGAAATGCCAATGGGTAATCACCAATTTCTACCAAAAACGCGGAGATGGTAGGCGAGATAATCCAGCCTAGATTCATGATTGTTAAATAAACAGTGCGAATACGCCCGGTTTTACTATCAGCGGAAACCGATTCTAGCAAGATATCAATATTTATCCAGAGTAGGTTGGAGGTAATGATGAAGAGCAGTAGAGTAGTAATTGCAGAAATTATTCCAGTTGAGGCCGCTAGTCCGACTAGGGAGGCGGCGTAGATAATAATCAAAAGCTTAGCGGAAAAGTAGTTTCCTAGTTTGTGAATTAACTTAGGAAATAGGGCAATCATAAGGACGGTAGCGGAATTTGCCAAAACAAAAAAGGCGCTGACCATTCCCAGGCTGATATATTGTCTAAGGAAATTTGACTGCAGGTAGGCGGGCAAGGCAACTGATATGGCCAAGATAAAGCCTAGTAGGTACATGATGTAGCGACGAGTCCGTTTAGCTCCTCTTTTCTTCGTTAAAAACATTATATTTATGAGTTATTAATAATAAAAGCAAAGTTGTTAATATTAGTATAAGGCTGAAAATTTGGGGCCAGCGCCAGCCCAAAAAAATTGGGGTCTCATCTAGACGGATAAATTCTAATAGGAATCTTATTATCGAATATGATATCACATAAACTGCCGTCAACCAAACATAAGCAGTTTGTTTTTTATTAGGCCTTATGTCCCCACTCTCCTTAATCTCATCTTCGCCATTACCACTTTCGTCTTTTATCCATTTCTTGGTTAAGTATAGAAGAAGAAAAAAAAGCAATAGACAGGTCAAGCTTTCATATAAAAACGTGGGATGAAAATATTGCGTGCTTATATATTCAACGGGGCGGTTAAAGGGCGAAATTGGTATGCCCCAAGGTAGGCTAGTGGGCAGACCGAAAAGTTCTTGATTAAAATAATTTCCCCAGCGTCCAATGGCTTGACCTAGGGCCAGACCGGGAACGACCAGGGCAGTTAATTTAAAAAAGCCAATTTTTTTTCTCTGGCCGAAAAAATAGATTATTATCAGACCAGCGATGATAGCTCCGTGAATAGCTAATCCGCCGCGCCA